>CAZCTI010000017.1:8999-22324 GCA_964501385.1 uncultured Clostridia bacterium | reverse complement strand
ATAAAAATTGATGGGCGACCTATTGGTCGCCCATTTTTTACCAGTCAATATTTACAGGCATCTGAATTTCTCTTCCAAGACTGCTTCCGTAGGAATTATCCATATGATATCTGTAGTCTGTCTTAGGATCAAGAACCATTATTACTCCTTTTCTTGTAAATTCATCGCTGTAAAATGTTCTTGCTTCAGGGAAGCTTGTTGATAATTTAAACCAGGTATAATCTGCACCGCCGTTATTCAGATACATATTGTAGAAATCTTCGTATAGTTTCGGTTCTGCATCAGGATACCTGCTGGTTAAAGAAAATCCGCCCGGCTCTAAATATACTTTTATTCTGACAGAGCTGTTTGCAGGCACTACAGGAAGCTTAACATCTACCTTGGGATCAAAAACTTCGTAAATAGCCACTCCATCCCAAATTCCTCCATATTTGTAATCAACGGTATATCCGTTAAGCCCATAAACAAAGTGGTTCCAATATTCTTGTGCAGAGTACATAGCTGTTGTTGGATTGTAACCATATTCATATGTATCTGCAGTAAGGTTAAGTCCTACAGGATCATATGAAGTAGCAAACAAACCTTGTTCAGTTAGCCTAAATTCAACATTTAAGTCCAAGGTACCCGGTACAGTCGGGTAATCGGTATTATTTTCAAGTTCCACTTCAAGGCATGCCGGCTGATACAAAGCTTTAGGGTCTAACTTTAAGAATGGAGCATTTATAGGATTTTCATCAAAGCTTTCTTTCCCGGCTTCCTTAAAATGATTTACAATTCCTTCAGCCGCCTTTTCAGTCATTGCTTCGGTTATTTCATTTGCCGGAACACCTGCCTCTGTAAGTGCTACCTGAGCAAGATATGCTATATTCCCTTCTGCCAATTGTTCAAAATTTGGAAACTTAGGAGGAATTCCAATGGATGACAATCCATAATCAACTAAAGCTGTAAGTGCCTTAGCAAATTCATCCCTTAAGCTTGGAATCGGACAGAGGTTTGCAACTGCCATAATTAATTTTGTTTTAATATTTTCATATGTTTGAGTAATCTTGGTATAAATTTTAGCTATGACTGATACTAAATCCTTAAAGAAATTTACTACACCATTATATATTTCCTTATACCATGGCTCATCTACTTCTCCCGGAACAGGTATATAAATTTCTGTTCCTACCGGCAATACTTCTTTTAATAGTTTCTCATATTTTGTTTTGAACTCTTGAGGCATCATATCATAAGGTGTAAATTGGCTGCCAAAGGTTCCGAAAAAGCCGACTTTAGTATAGTTTCCTAATTCACCGGATACTATATATTGTTTATACGGTTTTATAATTTTTCCGTTTCCATTCATCCAAGTATTGTTAATTTCTGTGGGTTTTGGTTCTCTGTGAACATAGTATCTTGACATAAAGTCAGGGTCAGCCCAATCAATAGCCGTATAGCCCACAATGTTTACGCTTGGCAATGAATAATTTATCATCTCCACCTTGTTATATTTTGGAGGCGGCGATGGTGGTGCTATTATTGTCACAGGTTTTTCGAAGCCATAGTTGACAGTCACAATATCCGAGTATACAGCTCGCAGTTTACCGGGCTCTGTATCTTCTGTAATTGCAACGGCTCTTAAATAGTATTTTATATACTCCCCTGCATTCATTTCAGAAGCTGCTTTGCCAAATAATTTAAAATCAACTGTAATCGAATTATCAAGACTTGTATGCGGAGAAATCGGTACTAAATCATCAATGTAGTACTCACTCTCATTTACAAGATTATCATCATCAAGATAGCTTTGGTTTTTATCGAAATCTTCGTTGTAAACTTGGACGTATATTTTCTTTGTATTCTCATCCAATCCATGAAAATGAAAAAATCTTGAGCTGTTTAATTTAGGGTCAAAGTCTACAATATTGCCGTTATTATTTGGATCATGTACCGGGTCGTCTAATCCTGTTTCATAATGTCCACCTCCCATATGGCCTATAGGAGTCCATATTTCAAAGGCTGCTTCAGTAATCTCATTATTTGACAAAACCGGAACACCATACAAAACTGCAATACCATACCCCGGATCTCCGATAGGATTTCCAAGCATGTCAACGGGAACAGCTCTCACAAAATAGGTTTTTTGCTCTTGCAAAATAGGTTTTTTAACTTGAACAGATGTTTTTATTTTGCTGAAGTCTATGGAAAATTCCTTAGATGACGGCAGGGTTTCTCCGGATAACACAATCCCTGTCTCGTTTTTAAACTTGTCTTTTGTACCTAAAAATTGGGTTTCTGATACCTGCCATATAATCTTTGAAACTGTATTTAATCCTCTTATATTGCTTAGCTTGTAGCTGAACCATCTTACAGAATTCTCGGTTTTATCGATAAAAGCTCCGAAATCTGAATTTATGTACATTGGTACAGTTGTTCTTTCCTGAACAGGTGGGTGCATTATTACCTTTGGTAAATCAGGCTTTATAATAACGCTCGGTGAAACAGGCTCTATCGGTGTAGGGTCAGTTGGTATTGGTATTATTGGTTTTGGCAAAACAGGTGTTGGACTTGGAACAATTGGATTAATAGCCGCAAAAAGTATTCCGGCTTTATAATCAGTTATTCTATAAACAGGTAGGTTTAAAGGTTTGCCAGCCTTGTTTGAAACAAATAGTTCTAATTTCTTGTCAAACTTAGGGAAAAATATATTGTTTGTAAGCATAGTAAATTCAAATTTTTCTCTTATGTTTTTTGAAATTGAAGGTGGCTTCGAGAATCTTACAGTTCCTGCTTCTTCAATTGTTGGAGCTGTTGTCGTGCTGTATTTTTTGTAGGTTCTTAAAAGCAAAATTATCGCCTGCTCTCTTGGCGTGTTTGAAAGAGGGTCTATTGTTTCAGCAGAAAGACCCTTCATTATTCCATTTTTGTATGCAAATTTCATGGCATCAAGAGCCCATGAAGCGATTTTGCCTGCATCCTTAAATGGAAATTCTCCTGCAGATGTATCGAGCCCTTGCACTGAAACATTCAATGCTCTTAAAATCATTACGCACATTTCCTGCCTGGTAATGTTGTTTAGAGGTGCAAATGTATCTGTTGATACTCCTTTTACTATACCAAGAGAAGATGCTTTTAAAATTTCTGTATTGCTTGTATCCTTAAAAGGATTACCGGCGTATGTAGGAGTCTGTCCGGTAAGCTTTTCATAAAGCTTTATAACCAAGGTACAGAATTCCTCACGAGATATGTATTTATTAAAATTATTTGTTACTTCAGGATAAGTGAGAAATAAATCATAGGCTTCTTTTATTTCAGGTTCAGCCCAAGAGCTCTGGGTACCGTCAAATTGGAGCGGTTCAACGTTTTCTCCATAAGCAAGGAGAGGTGTAAATATGGTTAAGAGCATGGATATTAAAAGTATTGAAGCTGTAAAGTGTTTTATTTTTTTCATCTTCTCACATCCCTTATATTTATTAACACTTATAAATATTAATACCCTAAATACATTATATTCCAATTTTTTGTTGTGTCAATAAATTTTAGTGCAAAGAATTTTGGAAACAGACTTTAAAATTTAAACAAATTCTCCCGACTAATTTTAGGAGATTTTAATCTGTAATAGTCCATAGTGTAGTTTTCCTTGAAACCACAAGATTTGTAGAGATTTAAGGCATTCTTATCATCATAAGGAAGTAATTATTTTCTCATTATACCACACATATTTGAACTTAACATTAGTTTTAAGCTTATTATTAAACATTTATTTTAGTTTATTTTAGTGATTTAACTTGTAATGACAGGGTATAAATTTCTAAAGGAGTGTGGAAATTAATATTACATTAAGGTTTTTATGATAATTAAAAGTAGTAATTAAAACTGATGGAAATATTAAAAATATGGGGTATAATATGAAAAAGAAAAATATTTTAGCAGTGTTAACATTCATATTATTATTTGTGTTAGCTGCATGTACAAATAAACAAAATAACTCTAATAATGTGAGTTTGTCAAGAAAGGATGATTTGATGAATACAGAGAATGGAAATAAAGTAATTTACCTTGCAGGTGGATGCTTTTGGGGAACAGAAAAATATTTAAGCTTGGTAAACGGTGTAGTTGATACAGAAGTTGGATATGCAAATGGAAATACCGAGAATCCTACTTATGAAGATGTGTGCAGAAGAAACACAGGTCATGCTGAGACTGTAAGAGTTGTATATAATCCTGAAGAAATTGCTTTGGAAGATTTATTGAAGCTGTTTTACAAAGTGATTGATCCAGTTGCTTATAACAGACAAGGAAACGACATAGGAACTCAATACCGTACAGGTGTTTATTTCGTAAATAAAGAGGATGAAGCTGTTATAAGTGCATCTCTCGATGAATTGCAGAAGAAATATTCTGAGCCCTTAGCTGTGGAGCTTTTGGAACTAAAGAATTATTATGTTGCAGAAGAATATCATCAGGATTATTTAGACAAAAATCCCGGTGGATATTGCCATATAGGTAAATCAGAGTTTGATGAATTAAAAGAATCGCAAAATATCAAATATAAAGTTAAATCACAAAAAGAATTGGAGTCTATATTGACGGAAATGCAGTACAATGTTACTCAAAACAGTGCTACCGAGCCACCTTTTGACAATGAATATTATGATAATTTTGAGGATGGCATATATGTTGATATCACTTCAGGAGAGCCACTGTTTACATCAAAGGACAAATTCGAATCAGGATGCGGATGGCCGAGTTTTTCAAAGCCCATTGAGTCTGAATCAATTGACGAAAAAATTGACTTGGGATTTGGGATGGTTAGAACTGAGGTTCGGGCAAAAAACAGTGATTCTCATTTAGGGCATGTTTTCAACGACGGACCTAAAGAAGCCGGAGGATTAAGATACTGCATAAACAGTGCTTCCTTGGAATTTATACCAAAGGAACTAATGGAAGCAAAGGGATATGGAGATTTGCTTTATTTGTTTGAATAAATTTTTTACTTCTCTAAGGGAATATCTTGAATGTACTAAAAAATCTCTTGAAATATATCGAGAGATTTTTTTATAAAGAGTGTGCTTTTGTTGGAATGACAACAACCCATTTTTATTTACAAAGCAATACCATTAAATCATTTACATTTGTTCCTGTTGAACCGGTAATAACCAAATCACCGCTTGCTTTCAAAGCATTATAAGAATCATTTTTGTCAAGATATACTTCAGGCTGTATAACTGAAGACATTCTGATTCGAGCAGCAGTTTCTCCGTCTACAATACCTCCTGCTGCGTCAGTAGGGCCGTCTGTCCCGTCTGAGCCTACAGAAAATATAACTAAATCCTTGATGCCTTCAATTCCTAAGGCTGCAGATAAGCATAATTCTTGATTTCTTCCGCCCTTGCCTTTTCCTCTTAGACGTACAACTGTTTCCCCTCCCATAATATATGCAATGGGAGGTTTTAAACCTGTGCCCTTTTTAATTTCTCTTCCTATAGCAGCTAAAAACCTTCCAGCTTCCCTTGCTTCACAATCCAATGTTGATGTTAACAAAAGTGGATGATAACCTAAGTCTTCAGCAACCTTTGAAGCAGCACTGCACAGTTGGGACACGCTTCCGGTTATAACTGTTTCACAATTATTTATTTCTTTTGGAGTTTCAATTTTAAGGATTTTTAGAACCTGCTCACTTACCTGAAGCTTATATTTTTTTATAACGTTCAGTGCTTCTTCAGATGTGGATTTGTCGGGATATGCAGGACCAGATGCAATTGAATCTAATCTGTCACCTAATACATCTGACAAAACAATTGCATATATGTTTGCTTTGCAATGCAATGCAAATCTTCCGCCTTTTACATCAGACAGGTGTTTTCTTACTGCATTTATTTCAACTATATCTGCTCCGCAACCTAAAAGCTGATTAGTTAAATCCATAATATCTTCAAGAGCAATACCTTCCATTGGTTTTTCAAATATAGCAGAGCCACCACCGGATACCAAAAATATCACACTATCCCCATCATTTAAATTGCTCACTAATTCCAAAGCTTTTGTAGCTCCTATTACTGAATTTTCGTCAGGCACCGGATGTCCTGCCTCTATAATTTCAAAACCTTCAATTGGTCCCTTTGAATGCTCATATTTAGTTACAATTATTCCCTTGGAGACTTTTTGTTTAAGCTTTTCTTTAGCAGCATAAGCCATATTCCAAGCTGCTTTGCCTATTGAAATTACAACCACATCGCCTGAAAAGTTTTTATTCTCAAGTGCTTTCATTACCGCTCTTTCAGGTAAAACAGCTTTTATTGATTCTTGTATAATCATCAAAGCATCTTCTCTTATTGTAGCCATTCCATCTACCTGCCTTAATTTTATTTAATCTCATCTGTTAGCAGTTTCCTTCATAAACATATTTTAGCTTTCCTCTTGCTATATTAAAAGCAATTTTATTCATAGCAATGCAAAGAATGCTACAGATATTTTCCAAGCCAGTTAATAGTTTCTTCCATCATATTTGTGCTAACAACATGATTAAGTCTCGGGTATTCAATGAAACATATTCTTTCTTTATTATTGTACATTGGACTTAATTTATTATAAAAAATTCTTTGGCTGTCAATGGGTACTACAACATCGCTATCTCCATGCAGCAGCAATATGGGTCTATCAATTAAAGCATTTAAATGATTCATTGGATCTAATTCTTCAACCTTCTTTTCAACAACTTCTAATTTTTCAGTAATTGTAATTTCTTGTGTTTCATTAAAGTTTTCCCAACCGCAGCATCCATTAAATACAACTAAAGCTTTTACATCCTTATTGTGTGCAAAAATTCCTCCGGAAGTAAAACCACCCATCGAATTACCCATCACAGCAATTCTTTTAGAGTCCGCATTGTATTTTCCCGTCAATTCACGTTCTATAATGCTATATTCTTCAATATTTTTAAATACTACATCCCAAAAATATTCTATTGCTTCTTCAGGACCATAATCGGTTAAAGCATTTCTTTCTCCGTGGTTTATAGCATCAGGAATCACAACCTGATATCCCACAGAGGCTAATATAAATCCTCTTAATCGCTGAAGTTCTTTATTTGAACTCCATCCATGGTAAAAAATTACTGTGGGAATTGGTTTATCCACCTTTATTGGTCTGAAAATAATTGCAGGAATTTCTTGTATCATTACTTTTTCTTCAATTATGTAATTTGATTTTATAAAATTAGTCATAAAAAAGCTCCTTTACTAAAGTTATGTGCCCATAGTTTATTCACCTTATTATACCACATTATGTGAAATTTAACATTATGTCAATTAAAAAAACTCCGGGTAAGAAACCCGTAACGAAGAAACCCGGAATTTCTATGTCGTCTTAATGTACCATCACAGAATTTGAAGGTCCGTCCCCGGAATTCTACAGAATTTGAAGGTCCGTCCCCGGAATTCCTTATTCCTTTTTATTTGGAGTGCTGAGTTTTATAATATCTGTCCCGTACTTTTCTCGTATTTTAAGTATTGTATCTTCTAAATTATCTATTCTTTCATCATTTTTTATTTCATTTTCATCAACTAAATTAAAAAGTGATATTTGTTGGCTTTCATTTTGAATAAAACCGCTTAAACTTATTCCCAAAAGCCGTACCGGCTCCTTGCTCCAATTGCTTTCAAGAAGGTTAACACCGGCAGCGTAAATGTCTTTAACATTGCAGGTGGGACTTATGGTTATCTGCCTCGTTATTGTATTAAAATCAGAATATTTAATGGTTATTTGAACAGTATGACCTTTCTTCTTGCTCTTCCTTGCTGTCATCCCAATGTCATCGGATAATTCCATCAATACTTCTTTGGCATATTCTATATCTGTAATATCATGTGGCAAGGTGGTTGACCTGCCTATGGATTTCATGTCATCTCTATTAACCTCTACAGGAGACTCATCGATGCCATTTGCCAATAAAATCAGTTCAGCACCTGTTTTTCCTAACTTTTTATAAATGTTTTCTCTGTTTGCCAAAGCTAAATCCTTAATTGTGTATATGCCCATATCATTAAGCTTTTTAGCAGTCATTTTACCTACTCCGTACATAAAATTAACCGGCCTATACCATAATTTTTCCTCTATATCATCTTTCCACAACTCAGTTATACCTAAGGGTTTTTTCATTTCTGAAGCCATTTTTGCCAAAAACTTGTTTTCTGATATTCCGATTGAACACCACAAATTAAGCTCATTTTTTATTTTGTCCATTATACTTCTTGCAGATTGTAATGGCTGACCAAAGAGACTTTCGCAGCCTGTCATATCCAACCAGGCTTCATCAATGCTGTTCTGCTCAACAAGGGGACTATAGCTTGACAAAATTTCCATAACTTCTTTGGACTTCTTTTCGTAAAAACTATGGTCAGGAGGTATAATAATTAAATCCGGGCACAGACGAAAAGCCTCACGTAAAATCATGGTTGTTTTAATACCATATTTTCTGGCTTCATAATTTGCTGTTAAAATTATTCCTGTACGATATACAGGGTCCCCTGCAACTGCTGCAGGCTTGCCTTCAATTTCAGGATGGCGAGTTTTTTCGCAGCTGATAAAAAAGGCATTCATATCAACTAAAAATACTACTCTTTTCATATGCTCCCTTTTAAATTAATTAATATAAACCACCTGCCATTAGTATACATTAAAAAAGAGGATTTGTTATCCCCTTTTTTTATAATCTTTATCAATTTCATCTGTCCCCGGTTTTATTATATTACTATTTTATAAATTTTATCATAACTTATATTATGTTCTTTAAGAATTTTTTCTACTAATGTACTGTTATCAGGATTTTCTCTCCAAGCAAGACCGCACCCAGCAGAAATAATTGTAGGTATCGGTATTAACCTTCCTTCTAAGCCTGATTCTTTAGAAGCATTTTCAAATGCCATTGCTTGTGTTGTTGTGTGAAAAGTGACTACACATTGCAGCTCCTTAGGTCTCATTTTTTTCCTCCAAGCATTTATGGCATTACAATTTTCCCAGCCATCATTTGTTTTTCTGTAATCACATACATATTGGTAACAGATCCTACTGCAAGTTTATCAGATAAACCGTAATAATTTAAGCAAGTTCCACAAGTTAATATTTCTGTTCCCTGGGATTCTAAAAGCTTTAAATCTGCCAATGAATCCGAGCCTTCTGCTGATAGTTTAGCTCCATTATTATATAGGAGAATTGTTTTTGGAAGTACATTTTGTTCTGTCAATGCATATATAAATCCTTTCATTAATATACGACCTAATTTTTCATCTCCTTCACCCATTTTATCTGAGGAAATAACCACTACCGTATTGTCCATATTCAAGTCTGTGCATTGAACTTCTATATCTTCTGTTATTTGATTGTTAGAATCTTGAGTGCTAAAAAACTTTGCTACATAACTCTCTTCATTTAATTTTTCATATGAGAAATTATAATTCATATTATTTGCTAATTTATTTAAATTTTGCACAGCAATAAAATTATCTACGTCTACCTCTACAGTATCTCCTTCATTTAGAGATTGTAATACCTTTTTTGTTTCTATAACAGGAATAGGGCATGCCTTTCCTCTTAAATCCAATGTTTTTTTCATTTGTTCCCCTTTACAATATATTTTTTAGATTTCTTGCTGTTCATTTATGTCACTAACCCCGTCCCCTTGCAATACCCTTGTCATACCCTTGTAATATGTGCTCAGGATGACTATTCGGAAACAGACATTCTTTCTATGGTCTTTGTGAATTCATCTGTGGCTTTGTAGCCTTGGAATTTGATTTTATTGTATTTTTTGCTGAATTCATCATAGTATTTTTCTTTTATATATACGGTTTTATTTTCTATATCATAGTACAAGTCGAAATTGTATTCATTTTCTACTTTAAATAATAATATTTTGTTTTCTGAAATAACATCTGCTTCCAGCCATAAATAGCCGTCATCTTTTGCGGGCAATTCTCCAACAACTTCTGTTTTCTCGGATTTTAATAAGTTTTCAAGTAAAACTTTAGCATCGCCAGATTTGTCTAAGTCCTCAGATAGACTTCCATCAAAGGTTACATGTTTTTTAATTCCTTCATGCTGATTGGTATACTTAATCCCGTCATTTTCATAAACATTTGCATCAATTTTGGAAACAGTGCTGACTGAACCCGATATCATGGAGATTTCCGTTATTGCTTCTTCAATCTTGGAAATATAGCTGTTCTTTTTAAATACTTTAGATACTAAAAATATAAGAAAAATAATTGCCAAAACCAAAAGTACAATACGTTTATAATTAATTCTGCGTCTTTTGCTGTACACCCTTTTTCTCTTAGCCATAACTCACCAACCTATACCTTTTATTTCAAGAATATTCTTGATATTTTGTCTAAGCTCTTCCACGGTGCCTACGTTATTTATTACTTCATCTGCCATATACACTTTTTCGTCAATAGGTATTTGCTTATCTATTATTTTTAATACATCCTCAGGATTTTTATTTTCATTTATTGCTCTGTCTTTAAGTCTTTTTCTTTGAATTTTTTCAGGAACATAAACCAACCATATTTCATCATAAATAGGCTCATGCATGTGTTTTGTTTCCAAAATAAGGGGTATGTCAAGAAATATTATGGAATCTGAACAGTTTTCTATACCTTCCTTTAATTTATCATACACATACTTATGTACTATTTCATTAAGTTCATTTAACTTATTTTCATCATTAAAAACGATTTTTCCAAGCCTTTGTCTGTCTATTGCATAGTCGTAACCTAATATTTCTTCACCAAAGTGACTTATCATTTTAA
Source organism: uncultured Clostridia bacterium (assembly GCA_964501385.1). Classification (GTDB taxonomy): domain Bacteria; phylum Bacillota; class Clostridia; order Tissierellales; family Sedimentibacteraceae; genus Sedimentibacter. The sequence goes on along the minus strand of CAZCTI010000017.1, from coordinate 11,531 downwards.
AATATAAGTCACTTCCAATATGATAACCTTCGTGAACAATTTTATCCGAATCAAGAACCGTAAATCCAAAGGATCTGATAATATTAACCGCCGTAGATTTTCCGGTTCCTATTCCTCCTGTAATTACAATAACCTTAGGTCTATTTTGCTTCATACCAGCTACCACCTGTACTGATGTCAGATTTTAAGCGAACTTTGAAATTATCAACTACATTTTCCATTTCTTCTCTAAGTATTGTCTTTACTTCATTTATTTCATTATTTTCTGCTTCAATAATAAGTTCATCATGAACCTGAAGAATCAGTCTCGACTTCATTTTATTGTTTTTTAACCTGTTATAAACTCCAACCATGGCTGCTTTTATTATATCTGCAGCAGTTCCTTGAACAGGAGTATTAAGAGCAATTCTTTCTCCAAAGGAACGAATGTTGAAATTACGTGATGCAAGCTCGGGAATATATCTTCTTCTGCCAAAATATGTTGTAACATATCCATCCTTTTTGCCTTGCTCCACAATATCTTTCATGTATTTTTCGATATTTGAATAGTATGCCATGTAATTATCTATATATTTCTTAGCTTCTTTTCTTGGAATTTTTAAATCCCTGCTAAGACCATAATCGCTGATGCCATATACAATTCCAAAGTTTACGGCTTTAGCTCTGCTTCTCATTTCAGAAGTAACATCTGATAGTTTAACATGGAAAACTTGAGAAGCTGTCTTAGCGTGAATGTCTAAATCATGCTCAAAAGCATCTATTAAGTTTTTCTCATTTGCCAAATGGGACAATACCCTCAGCTCTATTTGCGAATAGTCTGCATCACATAGTATGCACCCTTCTTCCGGCACAAAGGCCTTCCTTAATTCTCTGCCTTCCTCTGTACGTGTTGGAATATTTTGAAGGTTTGGTTCTGTGCTTGAAATTCTGCCGGTTGATGCAATTGTTTGATTAAAAACGGAGTGTACTCTTCCTGTATGCTTATTTACCTCATTTTTTAATCCTTCTACATAGGTGGAGTTCAATTTAACCATAGACCTGTATTCTATAATTTTTTCAACTATTTCATGTTCCGTGCTCAGTCTTTCCAACACTTCAATATCTGTAGAAATTCCTGTCTTTGTTTTTTTGATTATAGGAAGACCTAATTTCTCAAACAAAATTACTGAAAGCTGTTTTGGAGAATTAATATTAAAAGTTTCACCTGCTAGTTCATAAATATTTTTTTCAAGTTCTGTTATTTTTTCTTGAAAATGAGCTCCTAATTTATCAATTACATTTAAATCTACTTTAAAGCCCACAAATTCCATATATGCCAAAACTTCTATTAAGGGAAGTTCTATCTTTTCATAAAGAGAAGTCATTTGATATTCATCAATATCTTTAGTTATTTGTGTTTGTGCTTTATTTACAGTGTTTAAATAATTGAAAATATACCCCTTTCTTTCTTCAAGAGCAATATCCTTAAATGTTTTTCTTTTAACTCCGGTTCCAAGTATTTGATTTTCTGAAGGAATTTCCATATTCAAAAATTCATATGCAATTTTATCTATTGAATAAGAACTTTCAGAAGGATTTAACAGGTACTTTCCTATTTCAGAATCAAACTTAATATTATTTAACTCTATATTGTTTTTCATTAAATAAATAATTTCACTTTTTAAGTTATGACCTGCAATTTCAATATCTTTGTTTTCAAATACTTGCTTTAAGCTATCAAATGCCTTTTTTTCATCAATTTTATCAAAATCTATATAATAAATATTTTCATCATCTGAAATTCCTAAAGCAATAGCATCGCTGTTAAGTGCTCTTTCTCCGTCAAGCAACAATTTTATTAAAGCTTTTTTTCCTTTGCTTATCCTATTAATTAAAGCATTAAGACCTTTTTCGGTATCAATATAAGCAATATCGCACTTGACAGATGGTGCTTGAGCTGTTGCATCAAACATGGATATTTGGCTCGAGGAGTCAGTATCGTCCACTACAGGCAAATCGTCTGCAATACGCTTTTTAAATATACGAAATTCTAATTCATCATATAAATCAGATAATTCCTTCATGTCAGGCTTTTGTACTTTAAATTCTTCAATGTTAAATTCTATTGGTATGTCTGTAACAATACGTGCCAAAGTCTGGCTCATATAAGCCTGCATTTTATCTGTTTCTAATTTTTCCTTTAATTTACCCTTAATGGCATCTATATTTTCGTAAATATTATCCAGGCTTTTGTATTCCTGCATAAGCTTTAGAGCAGTTTTTTCACCTACTCCTGAAACTCCGGGTATATTGTCTGAGGAATCTCCCATGAGAGCTTTTAAATCCACAAATTGCTCAGGTGTCAGTCCATATTCATCTTCCATGGATTTTAAATCCATTTCTTCTGTATTTGTAACACCTTTTTTTGTTAAAACAACTTTTACATTTTCATCTATCAGCTGTAGATAATCCTTGTCGCTGGTTACCAAGTATACATTAGTGCCTAATTCTTTTGCTTTGCATGCAAATGTGCCTGCTAAATCATCAGCCTCA
>CAZCTI010000017.1:5406-8899 GCA_964501385.1 uncultured Clostridia bacterium | reverse complement strand
AGTGCCTAATTCTTTTGCTTTGCATGCAAATGTGCCTGCTAAATCATCAGCCTCAAAGCCCTCAACCTCTATGCGTTTGATTTTATGTACATCAAGAACATCTCTTATTAGTTTAAACTGCTGAACCAATTCATTGGGAGCTTTTTGTCTTGTTGCTTTGTAATCCTTATATTGTTCGTGTCTGAATGTAGGTTTTTCAGGGTCAAAAGCAACACATAAGTATTCAGGAGAATATGTATCTATAAGTTTATATAACATGCTTAAAAATCCGTAAACGGCATTTGTATATTGACCTTTTTTTGTTTTTAAGGGTGGTAATGCGTAAAATGCTCTAAACAACAAGCTGTTTCCGTCTAATATCATTATTTTTTTCATTTGCTTCTCCTAATTTTTATTACTTCATTCTTATGAGATTCAATCACATCATGGTAAATGACTGCTTTCCGCTTTGTCATCCTGAGTGTAACGAAGGATCTCATGTTTTAAAAGATTAGATTCTTCACTGCGTTCAGAATGACACTGAATCGAAGTTTATTCATAGCAATGACACCTACGTGTCTTCATAGCAATGGCACATTGATTATTAATAGCATTATATAAAAAATTATTTCATTTATTTTATTTATTATAACAATTAAAGCTATAGGGGTAAAGGAAAACTTTCATCACATATATTCATTTTCCATACATATAATGAAATATAATTATGGAGGTATGAAAATGAAAAGCCTTGAACCAAAAAACTATAACTTTTCTAATGTAAGATATTTTTCACCAATTCAACTGAGCGAGCACTATCATTTATACACGAATTACATTAACTGCATTAACAAAGTTAATAACGATTTAAAAAATGAAGAAATATATAGCGAGTGTAGCTCCAACTACAGCGACATAAGATCTGCTCTAAAGTCAAAAACATTTTGCTTTGATTCTATAAAGCTTCACGAACTGTATTTTGAAAATTTAACCGGAAACAATACAAGACTTCATGGTCCCATTGAAAAAATAATTGTTGATACCTTCGGTTCACTGAACAGCTTCAAAGAAAAATTCAAGTGCATCGGTATGAGTATGAGGGGATGGGTTTTGTTTTGTTATGATAAGCATAATAATGATTACTATATATATGGTCAAGATTCTCATGATAATGGAGTAATGCTGTATGCAGAGCCCTTAATAGTAATGGACGTGTATGAGCATGCTTATATGATTGACTTTGGAACAAACAGAAGTATATATATAGATGCATTTTTTCAAAATCTTGATTATAATGCAGTAAATCAACGCCTGAATAATATTTAAAATAATCACTGTAACAGCATAAACCTTCAGACATATAATATCATAAACACATTAATTTAAGGAGGTTAATTATGGGATTTTTTCATGGAAATAGAGTAGGTGGAGCAGGCGGAGGATCGAGTTTACTATTCTTCTTCTTATTATTAGTAATTTTATTCAATGAGTTCTGCGAAGACGACATACGCTAAAAAAAAGGCCTGAATTTCAGGCCTTAACTTATTTATATCTTTCATAATGTGTTTTGATACATTTAAGGGATTGTACTCACATTCCAATTGCTTATGTTGAAATTTTTTCAAGCACTGTATCAAACTATTTAAATGGTGACAAATCCAATATCTTCTTCTCGTAAAGGTTGGTTTCTGCTTCTAATAAGTCTGCTTTTTCTTTTAAATAATTTACAAATTCATCATCTTTTATTGAATCTAAATTAATTCTTATATTTAATACTGCAGACAACACACCTGTCCTTGCCATCATTGCACCCACCAAGGCATCCGTGACTGAATTTTGGTTTCCTCTTAGCACAACAGCTTCAGCTAAGGGCAGTATTTCAAATGATGTTTGTGCAACCTTAAGAGGTACTGTAGCGGCAATTTTTAAACCTTCTTCAATTTTAGCCAATCGAAGTAATTTTTCTTCTCCTGCTTCTTTTGGAAGTTTATATGCTTCCATAACCTTATTATATGCAAGACTGTCTTCTTCAATATAATTTAAAAGTTTTTCTCTTAATAAAGAGGCTTCATTGATTATTTCAGTCATTTCATCCTTAGATGCTTCGTATTTTTTCTTGCAAACTGTTAAATTTGCAACCATTTCTGTCAAGGCTGCAGCTAAAGAACCACACAATGCAGCTATGCTTCCTCCTCCCGGAACAGGCGAATCCGATGCAACAATTTGTGCAAATTCATTAATAGTCATGTTTTTCATGTTAAATCCCCTTTACAATTTTACCGTTTTTAATTACTGTTTCAACAATATTAACTGCAGCATGGTATGGCAGAAAATGAATTGACGGATATTCCAAAATTATTATATCTGCTTTCTTTCCCTTTTCTATACTTCCGATTATATCTCCACGTCCTACAGCAGCTGCAGCATTTATAGTCAATGCAATTATTATTTCTTCAATTGTCATATTCATGTGAAGTGCAGCAAGAGCTATAATTAAAGGAACAGAATTAGTAAAACAGCTTCCCGGATTAAAGTCCGTTGCCAAAGCCACTGCACAGCCTGAATCAATCATATATCTTGCCCTTGCATATTCTTCCTTTAGGCAAAACGCTGTTGCAGGAAGGAGGGTTGCAACTGTATTTGATTTAGACAATTGTTTTATACCTTCATCAGAAGCCTGAAGCAAATGGTCTGCTGAAGTACACCCTAATTCAACTGCTAATTCGGTTCCTCCCAACTGATACATTTCATCAGCATGAATTTTCAATTTTAAACCCGCATTTTTAGAAGCTGTTAAAAACTTCCTAGACTGCTCTATTGTAAATACATTTTTTTCACAAAATATATCTGCAAAAATGGCTAAGTTTTCTTCTTTAACCTTAGGCAATACATCGTCAATCATAAATTGGATAAATTCATCTTCTTTTCCCTTGTATTCTGGAAGAACACTGTGAGGACCTAAAAATGTAGGCACAATATCAACAGGATGCATTTCATTTAACTTTTGCATTGCTTTAAGTTGTCTTATTTCAGTTTCACAATCTAGACCATATCCGCTTTTTCCCTCAACTGTTGTAACGCCCATATAGAGTATTTTATTAAGCCTATTCATGCCAAGAGCTATAAACTCCTCTATGGAAGTGTTTCTTGTGGCTCTCACAGAGCTTGTAATTCCTCCACCCCTTTCCATAATGGACATATAGCTATCACCCTTTAATCTCCACGAAAATTCATCGGCTCTGTAACCTCCGAAAATCAAATGAGTGTGAGAATCTATAAAGCCGGGCAGTACTGCCTTATTTGTTGCGTCTATTATTTGATATTCTTTTTCGTCATACTTATTAAGTATATCATTGGTTCCCACATCGATAATTATATCGTTTTCTATTACAACACATCCGTTATTTATAAGCCCAATATCAGACATATCCTTACCATGCTTAGGGGCTTTCCCCTTGCAGGTAATTAACTCAGATGCATTTTTTATAATCAGTTTACTCATACTTCACTCCTT
>CAZCTI010000017.1:0-5306 GCA_964501385.1 uncultured Clostridia bacterium | reverse complement strand
ATGTCCACCGAGAACCGTCCCCTCTGGACCTCCTGAAGGTGTGTCCCCCTTATAGCCGGGTTTCCAACACTTGGTCGAATTTAAAGTTTTCTAAGCGAAGATAATAGTCTGCCGTATCTACCAATGCCTGCATTGGAATTAAGCCTATAATTTCACTTCCAACAACATTTACTCCATACCTCATTGCTTCCATTTTAATAGTTTCAAATACGCGGTATATGGATGTCTTGGTGTAGTCTGTTAAATTCATGGAAACTTGTACTATACCTCTGTCGTGCAACTCAACCCCGATACCTTTTACATATCTAAAGCCTCCACTTAAATATCTTACCTGTTTTGCAATTTTATTGGCAATTTCAATATTAGAAGTTGATAAATTCACGTTGAAAGCTACTAAGGGCATTCTTGCACCAATTGCGGTTACTCCTGCTGTTGGATGAATTGTATCAGGGCCATAATCAGGCTTCCATAAATCATCCTTCATTTTTTCTTTCATTCCCTCAAACTGGCCTTTTCTAACATTAGCTAAGTTTTCTCTGTGAGGTGCTGATGCGGATTTTTCATAAAGGAAAAATGGTAAATTATATTTTTCGGAAGCTTCTTTAGCAACATCCTTTGCTAATTTATCAGCTTCTTCAACAGTTACATTCTTAATTGGAATAAAAGGAATAACATCAACTGCTCCCATGCGAGGATGCTGTCCTTCATGATTATTTAAATCAATTAATTCAACAGCCTTGCCTATTGCTTCAACCATTGCATTTCCTACTTCCAAAGGCTCCCCTACTATTGTTACAACAGTTCTGTTATGGTCTTCGTCACTTGAATAATCTAAAAGCTTTACTCCTTTTCTTCCTCTAAAGCAATCTAAAATTTTTTCTAACTTGGCCAAATCTCTTCCTTCACTGAAATTTGGAACACATTCAATAATTTTATCCATTTTAATCTCCGTTATTTTTATAATTCTTTAATGTTTTTTCAATTAATTCATCACTTGCAACAAATGGTATTGTTATGTGGTCTTCGCCTTCAAATTTTTTGTTGTATTCAATAGTTGTTTCAATTGAATGCTCATTTCTTGCCCAGCTTCTTCTTGATACTCCAACCATTGTATCCCATGGAATCGATAACTTAATTATTTCATCGGCTCTTTCGCTTCCGTCAAGCACCAAACCAAATCCTCCGTTAATTGATTTGCTGATTCCTACCCCTCCGCCATTATGAAGAGCAACCAATGACATACCCCTTGCAGCATTTCCGGCAAAACAATGAACAGCCATATCAGCAGTAACATTGCTTCCGTCATAAATATTTGAAGTTTCCCTGAATGGAGAATCAGTGCCTCCTGTGTCATGATGGTCTCTTCCAAGCATTACAGGACCAATTTCACCATTTCTAACCATTTCATTAAATTTAAGGGCTATATCACGTCTGCCCAAAGCATCTTGATAAAGTATTCTTGCTTGAGTTCCAACTACCAATTTATTTTTTTCTGCATCCCTTATCCATATATAATTATCTCTGTCCTGACCTCTCCTGTTTGGATCTATCACTGACATTGCCGCCAAGTCTGTTTTATGCAAATCTTCAGGTTTTCCACTTAAGCAAACCCATCTGAATGGCCCGTAACCATAATCAAATAACATTGGTCCCATTATATCTTCCACATAGGACGGGAATATAAATCCTTCACTGGTATCTACTCCATTTTTGGCAATTTCTTTTACACCCGAATCAAAAACAGCTTTCATAAATGCATTTCCGTAATCAAAGAAATATGAACCTCTTTCCACCAATGTTTTTATAGCCCTGAAATGCTCGCCTAAAGATTTATTAACCATCTTGATAAATTTTTCCTTGTCATTTTCAAGCATTGCTGTTCTTTCTTCAAAGGTAAGTCCTTTTGGGCAATAACCTCCGTCATAAGGAACATGGCAAGAAGTTTGGTCAGACAATAAATCAACATGAATATTGTTATCCACTGCATATTCCAACAAATCAACAATATTTCCATGATAAGCTATTGATATTGTTTGCTTTTTATTCATAAAGTCTTGTGCAATATCGAATGCTTCCTTAAGATTATCTGTTGTTTTTGAAACCCATCCTTGATTTAACCTTGTTTCAATTCTTGAATAATCTACCTCTGCAATAATTCCTACACCGTTGGCAATTTCAACAGCTTTTGGCTGAGCACCGCTCATTCCTCCAAGACCTGAAGTAATAAACAAATGACCTGCTAAATCTTTATCCTGTGGTATTCCTAATTCTTTTCTTCCTGCATTAATTAGAGTATTGAATGTTCCGTGAACAATACCCTGAGGACCTATGTACATCCAGCCACCTGCCGTCATTTGCCCGTAGCTTGAACATCCCATGGCAGTCGCCTTTGCCCAGTCATGCGGATTATCAAACATTCCAATCATTAAGCCGTTTGAAACTATTACCCTTGGGCTGCTTTTATGTGATTTAAAAAGTCCAAGGGGATGCCCTGACATAACAGGCAATGTTTGTTCATCGTTTAATTCTTCAAGATATTTTTTTAATAATTGATACTGCATCCAGTTTTGGCAAACCTGCCCTGTTTCGCCGTATGTAACTAATTCATATGGATAAAGTGCAATGTCATGATCTAAGTTATTGTCGATCATAACCTGAAATGCTTTACCTTCTATACATTTTCCCTTATACTCATCTATGGGCTTGCCATAAATTCTATCTTTTGGCATAAATCTATATCCGTAAATTCTTCCATGAGTCATTAATTCATTTAAAAATTCAGGAGCTAATGTTTCATGCAAGTTTTCCGGAATATACCTTAATGCATTTTGTAAGGCTAATTTTATTTCTCTTTCATTTAAAGTTACTTCTCTTTTGGGTGCACGTCTAACATTTTCCTTAAAAACGGGATATTCAGGCAATTCATCGCTAAGCTTAATTTTCATAGCATTTGAAATATTTAAATTATCAATCATTTTAAACCTCCAAAATCATTTTTTAAAAAAATTATTAATATTAAGATTACTTAAAGCTTTTGCGGGTACAATATAAATGTAAGTTAATTGTAAATACTAATTAACTTCCCTCTCCCCCTTGTTTTTTTATAAATACTTTGTTATGCCTTACCCGTGTAAGGCATAATTTTTTTTATAATTAATTATATCACCAATAATAATTGTAGTCCATAATAAAAGTGACAGTTGGATTGTCCAATACTGTCACTTTTTAATTAAAAATTATTTTTTTCTTAAAATATGCCCGTTAACTTTTCCCCTGAATTCACCATTTTCAATAGTGATGCAGCCATTAACATTATTTCTCCTCGACCATTTTTTGCACATTTGAATATGATGCTAATTCTGAACGCTTGACAAATATTATAAAGGCAACTTATAATTATATCATTGTTCAGAAAAACTTTGTTGTGGCAGCGGTATATTATATTTGCAACTTAAGTAAGCTGATTGATTTTTTATCAATTTATTACTTACAAAGAAATTTTAAATACTTAGGAAGGTTAAAATGGAAAAATTAAAATTAGAATTAGAATCTATAATGAACTCTATTTCCGGCAACAAAGGAATATATATAAAAGATATCTCAACTAATAAATGGATAGGTTTTAATGAAAAAAGGAAATTTCACTCTGCAAGCATAATAAAAGTTCCTATAATGTATGAAGCATTGTTACAGGTGCAAGCAGGCAAGCTTAAATTAGATGATATTTTTACATTGGAAAGCGAAGAAAAGGTTGGCGGCTCAGGAGTTTTACAATTAATGCATGATAAATTAAAGCTTACGTTAAAGGATATTATATCTCTTATGATTGATGTGAGCGATAATACCGCTACAAATATGCTGCATGATATATTAGGTAAGGAAAACATTAATAATTCCATTAATGAACTTGGTCTAAAAGATACATATTTCGCCAGAAAGCTTATGAAAGTTGTGCCGGGTTTATACAGTTATACAACAGCCTATGATATTGGTATTTTGCTTGAAGAATTTTTAAACTGCAATTATTTATCTAAAGAAATGGCTCAAGAAGGTATGGAAATTATGTATAATCAGCAGTACAATGACAGGTTGTCTGCAAAATTAATAGAGTGCGGTCATTGCGGCGATTATTTAGGAAACTTAAATATATGTCTAAACTGCAATTCCAGCACCGGCGATATAGACCCGAAGCTTGTTCCTTTTGCCCATAAAACAGGCTCTATAAACGGAGTTGTTCACGATGCAGGAATATTAACTGTTAATGACAAAAAAATTATTGTTGTATGTCTTACAGATAATCTTCAAAATGATGAAGAAGGTGTAATAATGCAGCAACAATTAGGTTTAGCTGTTTACAATTACTTTAAACTATAATCCTGACAACGCATGTGAAAGATGTCACTACCTCTATTTTTCAGAGAGTTTGTTTGAAAAATAGAGGTATTTCATTACCTATTACGTTTTTTATCGTAAATTTCAAACAAATATTTACTTAATAAATTTAAAAAGAGAATAAATATAATGAAAAATATCGATTTAAACGGGTTTTCAAAAAATGAGCTCACATTTTCACCTATAAAAGCCAAGGATAACAGCATGATTAGCTTTGAAGGTAATAATATTGCAAGAAATTTATCTGTGCTCATATTTGTCAAGGCAGCAGAGCCACTCAGCAAAAATGAAGGTACAAAAGGCAGACAATATAATAAAAACAATATATTTAATTCTTTCTTCTTTATTTTTTCAAGTGTGTTTCGGTATTTACTCTTACTTATTTTGAGTTCTATCTTTTTTGCTCCAACCCTTCTTAGCAATAAAAACAAAAGAAAAGATCCTAAACAATTGCCAATCCAAGAATACAAGTATCCAAAGAAAAACCCAAAAGCAGCAACATTTATTATTACAAAACCCACTAATGGAAGTATCGGAAAAAATGCTTCCAATGTTGGTAACAATACACCTGCAACTGGTCCCCACATTGCAATATATTTATTAATAATTTCTGTATATTCAATAAGTTCAACGTTATTCACAATTTCCTCTATTAGTAATAAATTTTTAGCATTTACTTATTATACCCTTGATTAATTTTTGCTATAAGAATTATGTAATTTATATAAATGGAAATTAAGGAAATAATAATAGTATGAGGTACACTATGTATTATAATATATACTTGATTTTTTTAAAATAAAAATATAATATAACACTTAGTGGAGAACCTTAAGTCTCCCGTTTAATGAATTATTACAGAAAGGATTTATATGAAATATTTCATAGGAGCTCCCATACCTAAAATTTATAAA
>CAZCTI010000016.1:0-23099 GCA_964501385.1 uncultured Clostridia bacterium | reverse complement strand
CACCGGACCAGTTTAAGAAACAGTTGCTCTATTTGGAAGCCATGGGATATTCAACCATCCATTTTAAGGATTATATAGAATTTAAGGAAAATGGAAAAAAACTGCCGGACAATCCAATTATTATTACGTTTGATGACGGATATTACAGCAATTATGAATATGCCTATCCGATATTAAAGGAATTGAATATGAAAGCAACAATATTTGCAATAGGCTGGTCCGTAGGAAGAGAATATGATAAAGATAATATAACTCCTATAAGCAGACATTTTTCATGGAATAAAGCAAAAGAAATGTATGACAGCGGACTTATTGACATTCAGTGTCATTCGTATGATTTACACAGTATTAATGGCGATGAAAGGAGCACAAATAAGCTACCAAACGAAACTCAAACAGAATATGCAAAAAGATTTAAGGAAGATACTTTAAATGCAAAACAATTGATTGAATCCAATGTGGGAAACAAAGTTATCGTATATTCTTATCCGCTTGGTTTCTATAATGATATAACTGAAGAAGTTTTAAAGGAAACGGGATTTAAAGCATCTTTAACAACTCAATATGGAATATCTGATTTTAGTAACGGTTTGTACCTTCTAAAAAGAATAAATATGCCAAGTATGAAAAGCAAAGAACTTATCAATAAAATATTGCTGCTGCAAAACAGAAATATTAAAATACCTTATAATATTGATATAAGGGTACAATTAATGTTTTTGTTGATTAAAAGCTCAATTTAATGGCACTTTATAATAATTTCAGATTGATTCAATTGCCCTGACAAACTTTTGAGAAAATCTTGTCGCTTTTGGTTTCATTAAGTAATTGTGCCTACATGATAATCCATTTATCCTTGTCAAGTGGAGTCATCAATGCCAATTGCTTTCTTGTTTCCCGGATAAATTTATTCATTCTTTTTATAATACATTTCCTTTCCTCACATCCGCATATAATCCATGTTTTCCAACAATCATTTTTATTTCATCTGCTATATTTTTAGCTTTTCTTTGCTTCATACCGATATTCTTTGCAACTTCAAGTATATCCGCTATACTTGGATTTTTTCCATTTCCATTAATAGTAGTAGCATGTTCTCCACCAACTGAATAACTATATGTCAAATCATATGCCGGTGATAAAATCCATTTTTCTTCATTGTCATCATATAAATAAGCGAAATTCTTTGAATGATCATCCCTATTGTGAGAAAATACATTGAAACACATAATCCGAAATAGTTTTTCTATCTCAGCAAAATCTCTGGTTAGCTCCATAGTCAATTTCATAAGAATGTTATAATCCAAATTTGGAATTCGATGAGATGTTTCCAAAATACCGCTGACAGATATCATATGTATACGTTTTATTTTTCCGGTATTATCTTCAATGCGGTCGAATCTTTTTGTACCAAAATAGCCGGAACACATTTTTGATGGAAACAAGCTAGTTTCTTCCATAACAATTCCGCATTCTTTCGCACATATGGAATATTTATATTCTTGTTCTCCGATATTCTTTGCATCTTCCGTTGAAGGAAACTTAATAATCCATTCCTCTCCGTCGATTTCCGTTAAAATTTTAGGTCTTGATCCACCTGAAGAACCACCCAATTTAAAAAGTTTATCTAAATCATCCGAATAATCTGCTTTTAATACATTGGTGCATTCTTCAGCAATCCTATCAAAATTTAGCGACGTTTCTAATTCTTTTGTTTCAAAATGATAATCAGGTTCATAAGTTAAGGCTCCCATACCAGAAGTTCCTACTATAGCCAACCTATCCATACTGCTTATTTGCATTGGATTAATTTTATTTTTTAACAACAAACGATCAGTTAATAATCTGCCCCAACCATCTGGCAGACTATCAGAAAATACTCCATATAATCCTTCGAATGGATCTGGTCTATGTATAAACACCCGTTTCTCCAATGGCAATGAAAAAGGACTTATAGAAAACCCGTCAACTAACCATTCCCTGTCATATTCAAAAGCTGCTATAGTATTTTTATATAGTGCCATGGTGCCAACTAACTTTCCATTATATCTGACCAATAATTTATTTGTCCTGTTCATTGATAACCTCCTGAATAGATTCAAAGGTCGTATCTTCAAATAATCTTTCAAGTTCATTCTCACAATTTAATGCAATTGCAAGTTTTGTCAATGAAATTAGTGAAATCTCACCACTACTTTCGAATCGCTTCACAGAACCCAAGCTTACTCCTGATTTTTCACTCAGTTTTTTCTGTGATATTTTTTTCCTTTTTCGAATATCTCGAATTCTCGTAGCGATAAGTTTATTTATTTCTTTAGGTGTTCTTTGATTAAAATTAAATATATTCATATATAATATATTATACCATTTAAATAAATTAGTCAACTATTGGTTAATATATTATCCACGAAAATATAATACATGTGAAAATTCTATTTTTCCACTATCCAGTTCAATCATTTTAGCGACCTCGCGAAAATGGTCTGTTGGAATATGAATATTTCCTTTGCCTTTACATTTCTTTAATTCTTCTATCTATATGATTAGTTTCATCTTCTGATAATTCATATTTTTTATACAATTGCTTATCTACTTCTTGAACTGAAAGCGTCCAATCAATATCAGAATTGTTAGAAAAATCCTGCAAGGGAACAACCCTAAATGTCTGCACCTACTACCAAATATGATTCTGTACATATTGTTAACACTAATACCTAATATTGTCAAAATATGCATTTTAAAAACAATCTTATATTTACAAAAGAAAGTTATATTATTTTGTGGAACTATATTGTCTTAGTTTCGTCAAATTATTAGATTAATATAATCCTGTGTTGCTATAATTTACTACTTCTATATCCTTAAACTTATGGCAATCTGCAATGAATTCTGATATAATAAATTCAAAAGGTACCAACCTAACGTTTTTATTTGATTTAATGAATTTATTGTATCAGTGTGAAGCAAGCCAATTGACGGCTTGAACCTATGATGCATAAAAAGAAAGGAATGATTAACATGATACTAAAAAAAATAGCGGCTATTTCTGCTGCAGCAGTACTTTTATTAACATCAACCGCATACGGAAGCAGCCTTTACACCGTATATGACTTATCCGAAGAAATCAGGCTCTCAAACAGTATTACATATGAAAAAATTGAGAAATATACTTCTTCAGGTTGGATGAATATAAATGTTATCCGAGCAGATTTAACTGATGAATATACTGAGATAAAACCTATTAACAGTGATAAAGGAGTTTCTAACAGGGCTGTTTTAAGCTCCATGATAAAGACATCCGGTGCTGTAGCTGCAGTTAACGGAGACTTTTTTCTAATGGGGGACCCCACATACACATATGGTCCGCTAATCAGGGATGAAAAATTAGTTACATCTCCCCTTCCATTTCAAGATGGATATCCTACTGTTTCAAGACTCCAAAACGGTTCTATTGATATTTCAGTATGGAACCCTAAAATTACCATTTACGGCTCAGATTCAACAGAATTTAACGTGGTTGTACTAAATAAAACTTCTAATATCGAATGGGGACCAACCATTCTTACATCAGATTGGAATAAAACATCACCGGGATATTCAAATAAGGACATTGTTGAAGTTGTAGTTGTTGATAACACCGTATCTGAAGTGAGAAGAAATCAGCCTTCAACAATTATTCCTGAAAACGGATATATAATAGCAAGCTCTAATGCTGCAACAATGGAGAAAATGATTAATTCATTTAGTGTTGGACACCCTGTATCATTAAATATTGAATTAGATTTTAGTCCGGAAGATGTTGATTGGTCTTTTGGTGCACTTAATTATTTAGTTAAGGACGGCAAAGAAAATATAATAAGCTCCCAGGTTTTAGGAGTACATCCAAGGACGGCTATCGGCTTTAACAAAGACAATACTGAAATAATAATGGTAACTATTGATGGCAGGCACAGGGATTATGTGGGGGCAAAACAAACAGAACTCGCTAAAATAATGATAGAATTAGATGCTTATAATGCTGTTAACATGGATGGAGGAGGCTCCACAACCATGGGTGTTGACTTCTTGAAAAATGCCAATGTTACTGTAGTTAACATACCGTCAGATGGAAGAGAAAGAAGAATAGCATCAGGAGTTGGTATATTTAATAATTATCCAGACAGTGACAAAGTTGATATAATAGAAATTGAAGCTTCACAAAATGCTGTATTTAACAAAACAGAAACAAATTTAGAATTAAAATTTTACAACGAATATTATACTCCCGTAGACATTGGTTCAAAAAATATTGAGTTCAGTGTTTCACCCGTTGGTGCCGGAAAGGTTATAAATAATGTATTCAAGCCTGAAAAATCAGGTAAAGCAACAATCACTGCTCATGTAGGTAATGCTGAAGGTCATATTGAAATAAATGTTTTGGATAAACCTCAAGCATTAAAATTGCATACAGATTCATTAATCGTAGGATTCAATGACACCTATGAATTAGGAGATGTGCTTGGTATAGACAAAGAAGGCAATTCTGCATATATACCGTGGAAATATATTGATTTTTCCTATAGAAACAAAGTTGGAAAAGTCGAAAATGGTGTATTTACATCAAGCGATATTTCTAATACAGGGGCTGTAACTTTAAAATTTGGTGATGCCATTAAGCATATACAAGCTAAGGTAGGTTACAGATATAAAACATTAAATCGTTTTGAAAATCTTGATAATTTAAAATTAACCTTGTATCCTGAGGATTCTGCAGGCTCCATAGCAATTACAAAGGATTTTGTAAAAGAAGGTAGCAATGCACTTCAATTAAATTATGACTTTACTAAAATGACAGACCAAAGTATTGCTTTCGTAGAATTTGGCAAAGAGGGTGAAGGAATTAAGTTAGAGGATAAACCGTTAGCAATTGGAATGTGGGTTTACGGTGACAATAAAAATCACTGGCTTAGAACAAGAATAACTGATGCTTACGGTACTCAGGTAAAAATTGATTTTGAAGAAGAAGTAAACTGGACAGGATGGAAATGGGTTGAGGCTAAAATTCCTGATGGAATTTCTTATCCAATAACACTAAAAAATATTTACTTAGCAGAAATTAATGAAACAAGAAAAGATACAGGGACAATATATATTGACAATTTAAGAATAATGTATGAGCCAAAAGACAAAGAGCTTGGTTTAAGAGATGAAACAATATTTGAAGATGAAATGAAAACTTCAAAAATTGCGAATTATTCCGAAAAATTAACAATATCACAAGGTCAATACAACTATGAAGGAAACGATGATATCATATACTTTGAAGGTATAATATCAAGCGGTACAATGAGTGCAGCAAATACAACAATGTGGAACAATATTAAATCCTTTATGAATTATGAAAACAAGGTATTGGTACTATCCATGAATGGAGATATTGACAATATAAATGATGAAAGAGAAATAAGAGTATTAAAAGAAATACTTGAAAAAGCATCACAAAATAATAATGTATTTGTTGTTTTCAATGGGGATAATGAAAATACTGTTATTGAAAATCAGGTAAGATATATCACTTATGATGACAGTTTTGAAATAGGCATAACATCAGGTAAAATTTCATATAAAAACTAAAAAAATGCCCAATTTTATGTTATGATTACATAAAGTTGGGTATAATACATGTGTATAGGAATGGGGACACACCTCTATTATAAAGGATAGTCTTTGGGGTAAGAGGAATGTTCCCTTGAATGTGGGGACAGCCCCTTTATAGTTTTATTTTATATTCGGAGGATAATTTATTATGTGGAAAGAATTTAGGGAGTTTGCATTTAAAGGGAATGTATTGGATTTAGCAGTAGGAGTTATAATGGGTGGTGCTTTTGGAAAAATTGTAACATCAGTAGTAAATGATTTAATAATGCCTATATTAGGTTCATTAATGGCAGGAATGGATTTTAAGTCATTGAAATATGTGTTGACCGAAGCAGTTATGGAAGGAGATACAGTAATCAAACCTGAAGTAGCAATTATGTATGGTAATTTTATTCAAAATGTAGTGGACTTCCTAATTGTAGCAGCATCCATTTTCTTATTTATCAGATTAATTAATAAATCAAAAGAAAAGTTTATAAAACAGAAAGAAGCCGCTACCGAAGCACCGGCAGCCCCGGCAGGACCTACTCAGGAAGAACTGCTTGCGGAAATTAGAGACTTATTGAAAGGAAAGTAAACAAAAAACGCTTAATTAAGCGTTTTTTTATTGGATTTTATATTGAAATTTTTATAATTCATGATAAAATAAACTTAAGTTAAGTATTGGAGGAAAATATGAGCTTATATAAACAATGGACTGAAACTTTGGAAAACATTAAAACTCAAGAAGAATATCGAGGATTTTTTAATGAATATATGTCAAAGGAAACAGAAAACTACAGAAAAATTCTTGAGTCAAAAAATCCTATTATAGAAGGATCCATAAAGGATTTGGCGGAAAATAACAATATGACTGCATTAGAATTTATAGGTTTCTTGGACGGAGCAAACACAAGCTTCAAAGAAACTTTAAATTTAGGTGATTTGACGGAAGAATCTGAAATTAAAGCAGAAATTGACTTTGAAAAGCTATTATGGAATATGCATGATGCAAAGGCTGAGTGGCTATATAGCATGAAAGAATGGGAAGAAATTTTTGATGAAGAAAAAAGAAAACAAATAAAAAAAGATTATAACCGTTCTAAAACAGTTGTAGTAGGAGAAAAAACAGGAAGAAATGACCCATGTCCTTGTGGCTCCGGGTTAAAATATAAAAAATGCTGCGGAAAATAAAGAGATATTTCAATACATTCAAAATGACACTAACGTGTATTCAAACAATGTCAACGAAGATAATTAATTAGGGGGAGTAATGAATAAAACAAAAGGTTTGACATTCGGCATATTGGCGGGATTTATATATGGTTTTACCCCCATATTAGGAAAATTAACGTACTTGGAAGGAAGCAATCCCATATCACTTACATTTTATAGGAATTTCCTTTCAATTCCGTTTTTTTTTCTTATGTTAAAATATAATAAGGTGCCATTAAAAGTAGAAAAAAACCAAACAAAGCAATTGGCAGTGTTGGGATTATTAGCTTCTGTTACTGCTCTAAGCCTTTACGGCTCTTATAATTATATATCTGTTGGAATGAGCACAACAATTCATTATATTTATCCCGTCTTGGTTACTGCTGCATGTATTGTAATTTTTAATGATAAAATAAGCAGGGATAAAGTAGTGTCTTTGATACTTTCTACAGTCGGAATCACTTTATTTTTCGAAGGAAGTATCAATATAACCGGAATATTAATGGCATTTTTGTCCGGTGTATTTTTTGCAGGATATTTATTATATATGGACAAAAGCGGTTTAAATACAATGTATCCATTTAAAATAACATTTTATACAGCTACTTTTTCATCCTTGTATTTGTTTATCTTTGGAATAATAAGCAAAAATCTTGTATTTACAATGACATTTAAGGGTTGGTTTTTTACGGTTTTAGTTGCTGTATTTGTTTCATTTTTCGCGAATACATTCGTAGCCTTAGGAGTAAAATATGTAGGCCCTACAGTTACAAGCATAGTTGGAATGCTTGAGCCTATTACAAGCATAGTGATGGGAATATTATTTTTAAGTGAACCTATTACATTTAAAAATATACTTGCATGTGTGTTGATTTTGCTTGGGGTTTTGATAGTTACTCTTTCAAAAGAAAAAAGGAACGAAGATATTCAACCTGGTCATCCTGAACGATAATGCCGTCTTTATAATCCGGAGCGACAGCGAGGGATCTAATGTTTTTAAGGAAGGGGGACACACCTCTTTCATAGGGATAGTCTTTGGTGTAAGAGGAATGTCCCCGTACTTGAGATTCTTCACTGCGTTCAGAATGACACAATCTGTATCCATAGCAATGACATCCTACGGGCTATTCATAGCTAAAGAAAAGGGACTAAAACAGTCCCTTTATTTTTCCGTCAACATCTATATCTATATTCTCAGCTGCAGGTACTTTAGGAAGTCCCGGCATTTTCATTATATCACCTGTCAAAGCAACCAAGAATCCGGCTCCGGCAGATATGGTTATATCTCTGATTGTTATGTTAAATCCTGTAGGTCTACCTAATATCTTTGAATCATCTGTCAGGGAATATTGGTTTTTAGCCATACATATTGGAATATTTCCAAATCCTAACTTTTCATAATTAGCAATATCTTTATTTGCTTTCGATGAAAATTCAACATCATCTGCACCATAAAGTTTTCTTGCAATTGCTCTTATTTTATCCTTGATGGGAACATCTAATTCATAAGCGAATTCCATTGAACTTTCTTGCTCTGTAAGCTTTATGACTTCATTAGCAAGCTCTATTCCACCTTGGCCACCCTCGCCCCATACCTCTGATAATTTTACATTAACGTTAAGTTCCAAACATTTTTGTTTTATTAAATTTAATTCTGCTTCCGTATCTGTAGGGAATTTGTTTATTGCAACAACTGCAGGTACTTTAAATACTTTAGTAACATTCTCCACATGCTTTAACAAATTAGGAATTCCTTTTTCTAAAGCTTCTAAGTTTTCTTTCCCTAATTCTGCTTTTACAACTCCACCGTTATACTTTAATGCTTTCACTGTTGCAACTATTACTACTGCACTTGGCTTAAGTCCTGTTTTTCTGCATTTGATATCAATAAACTTTTCAGCTCCAAGGTCTGCACCAAAGCCAGCCTCTGTTACCACATAGTCTGCAATTTTGCTGGCCATTCTTGTAGCTATAACTGAATTACAGCCGTGTGCTATATTTGCAAAAGGTCCTCCGTGTATAAACGCAGGTGTTCCTTCCAATGTTTGAACTAAATTAGGTTTCAAAGCATCCTTTAAAAGTGCTGCCATTGCACCCTGTGCTTTTAATTGTCCTGCTGTCACAGGCTCCCCTGCTCTGTTGTATGCAACAATTATTTTGGCTAAATTTTCTTTTAATTCAATTATATCATTAGAAAGGCAAAAAACTGCCATTACTTCAGACGCAACCGTAATATCAAAACCGTCTTCTCTTGTAACTCCTTCTGTCTTGCCGCCTAAACCGCTTACAATATGTCTTAACTGCCTGTCATTCATATCAACGGCTCTTCTCCATACGATTCTCCTGGTGTCTATATCTAATTGATTTCCTTGATGTATATGATTATCAACCATTGCAGCAAGAAGATTGTTAGCAGCACCAATAGCATGGAAATCTCCTGTGAAATGCAGATTTATATCTTCCATGGGTACAACCTGAGCATAACCTCCTCCTGCTGCCCCTCCTTTTACTCCAAAAACAGGTCCTAAGGAAGGCTCACGAAGAGCAATTATCGCTTTCTTTCCTAATTGGGATAGTGCATCTCCAAGTCCTATGGTAGTTGTAGTTTTTCCTTCGCCGGCAGGTGTTGGATTAATTGCAGTTACTAAAATAAGCTTGCCATCTTCTTTGTCTTTTAATTCATTCTGAAGATATCTGTAATCAATTTTTGATTTGTACTTACCGTAATTTTCAACATATTTTTCAGGAATATCAATTTTCTTTGCTATTTCATTTATTGTTTTAATTTCCGTCATTTGTGCAATTTCAATATCGCTGTACATTTTTCCTCCTAAATGTGGTTTTTATTATTATAGCATTAAAAAATGCAGGTTACAATAGAAAAGCTAACGTTCTCAAAAAAATAACAGTATACTTATTTATTATTATATGTTAATATAAATTAAAAATTCAGAGTAGATAAGATGCGTAAAGTGTTAAGGGATGGGATGTCGCCCTTAAACGAAAGACTCAGGTCTGCGGTGTCTTGTCGCTTCCGCTGTATTAGAGAAATTTTCTCCTATATTGTGCGGAGGTATTGCTGTACTCAATAAGGAGGATAATATGAGTAGTAATACTGCACCACAAAAATTCACATCATTGACGATTGTGAGAGCAGGGCTTTTTATATCAATGAGCCTTGTGTTAAAAGTAATGTTTGAAATATATATTCCTTTGGCTGGAATTCCTGCCCTTAGGATAAACTTTGCATCAATACCGCTGATGCTTTCAGGTATAATTTTAGGACCATTTGCAGGTTTTTTAACCGGAGCAGCAGCCGATTTAATAAACTTTATTGTAAAACCCGGAGGCCCTTTTTTCCCTGGATTTACATTGGTAAGCGGATTAAGCGGATTTTTGCCGGGTATTATTTATAAGTATATAAAAAGAGATATCAATTATAACTTTCTAAATACAATTTTTATCTCTTTATTGTCTGTTGGTTTTGTTTCAGTTTTTATAGCTAATGGTTTATTAACATTTGATAATGGTATACTATACGGTGGGAAACCATTAAATCCTGTATATATAGTGGGATTTTTCATGCTTGTTGCAATTTACCTCATAATTCCAATTAAATTAACTTCAGCAAGTAAAAACCTGAGCATGAATAAAATAGTATTTGCAGTAAGCTTAACACAGCTTATTACATCAATAATTTTGAACACATACTTTTTATATATTTTGTACGGCATAGGAATTATGATTACCTTGCCCGCAAGAATATTGACGAATTTCTTTATGATACCGCTTTATTCGATAATTATCGGTGCCATATTGAATGCAGTTAATGGAAGATTTAAAATTTAGTTTTGTCATCCTGAGCTTAAGCGTTGGATCTCAGGTTTTCAAGGAAGGGGGACACACCTCTACTATAGGGATAGTCTTTGAGGGTAGAGGAATGTCCCCGTACTTGATTCTTCACATGCGTTCAGAATGACGAGGGCTGTGCCCTCGAAGATTTATTCAAAGCAATGACAAAGGCTGAGACCATAATGATTAAAGTTTATTAATTTGGTCAGAAACTAATTTAGCCGTCGAAAAGGCAGCTTGGATGTTAAATCCTCCTGTATCCCCATCATAGTCCAACACTTCCCCTGGAAAATAAAGGCAGGGGATTTTTTTTGATTCCATGGTTTTTGGATTTATTTCATCAGTTGAAACTCCTCCCTTTGTAACCATTGCAATATGATAATCCCCAAGTTTTTTAATTTCCATAGGATGGGCTGAAAACATTTCAATCAAACTTTTCCTTGAATTTTTATTGAGCTGGCTGCAGGATAAATTTTCATCAACATTACATATTTGGAGTATTTTATCTACAAAACGCTTTGGGAAATTCAATTCTTTTAATGCTGCCTTTATATTTGATTTTGATGAAGCAATCAAATTTTCAAAATATATCCTAAATTCATCTTCATTATGAAAAGATGTAAAATTAATCTTTATTATATCTCCTGCTTCCATATACCTTGAATTATTTATTATTACGGGACCGGAAATATTTACATGGGTAAATAAAAAATCCCCTGTAAACTCTTTTGCTTTTTTATTGTTTTTAAACAAGGATATTTTTATATTTTCAAATGAAATACCTGATAATTCACTGAATTGATAACTTTTAACATAAACAGGAGTAAGGGCAGGCTTAGGTTCAACAATACTGTGTCCCAAGGATTCTGCAAATTTAAAGCCATCACCTGTGGAGCCTGTATTGGGATAAGACTTGCCTCCTGTTGCTATTATAAGATTATGGCATGCATAAGATGCAGTATCTGTCTTTATAAAAAATAATTTGCTATTTTCATCATAAGACACTTTATCCACTGCAGTATTTATAAGCATTTCTGTAAGCCCCAAACAATCAATCAGCACATTAAGTACATCTATAGCTTTGAATGAATGAGGAAACACTTTATTATCTTCTCTGATTGTACTGTTAAGTCTATTATCTTTAAAAAAGTTTATTAAATCATGATTAGTAAAATTATAAAGGGCAGTCTTAATAAATCTGCCCTTTTCGCCATATTTTTTTAAGAATTCACTTATTTCACAGTTATTTGTATAGTTGCATTGTCCGGAGCCTGACAGCAGTAATTTTCTTCCCGGTGTTTTATTTTTTTCAATAATTAAAACTTTTTTATTCTTAATATTTGCTGCTGCAAATAAACCTGCAGGTCCTGCACCTATAATTATTACATCATAAATCATTAACCTTATTTTCTCCAATAATTTTTATTTTGTTTATCTCTTCCATAAGGAAAAATTTATACCGTATCTTCAGTTTCAATATTTTCTATATCTGTTGTTTCATTTACTTCATCAGCATTTTTTATTTCATATACTTCCTTTAATTTATCCAAATTAATAGATGCTCTTATTTCATATTCCACATTTTCTTCAACATAAGTTCCGGAAAATACAACAGAGTCCTTTTGTAAATTAAAATCAGTATATTTATTATTGTCTAAGGTTATTTGTTTATAACTGTCATTTATAAAATCATATAAAACAAATTTATTATCATTGTCTTTTAACAATATTGTAGTTGTTCCTTCAAGCAGTTCAAATTTTTTAGGTTCATCAAAGATTCCTATAATACTTTTATTTTCAATATCTAAAACTTTATTTTTACCGGAGTTTTTTATTAACAGATACTCATTAATCCATTCATAGGAGCCTTCCTTATAAAGAACCGCACCATCAATTAAAGTCGGTTCATTTTCCCCTTCATCCCATATGAATATTTGACTGTAATCTTTTCCATATCCCAAAGTTCTAAACACTATACCTTTCTCTGTGCTTATAACTTCAATACCCTTTATACTATCATCTATTAACTTTGAACTATCCTTCAAATATGAAATTATACTGTTCTTATCAGCATTTTCAACATTAAACTTAGGGATATCCTCGCTTTCAACTATTTTTAGCTTGGACTCTGCTTCTTCCAACTTAAATATTATATTTTCATTGCTTTTAGCCAAGCTTAAATACTCATTTTTTAGCTCTTCCAATTCTTTAAATTTATTATCTAATTCTTCAATTGTTTTTTCTAACTCTTCTTTTAATGTTTTATTTTCATTTTTAATTTCTTCTGTGTTGGTAATACCTTCATATTCACCGGGACCTACACCGGTTTCTTCAGATAATGGCAGTCTGGTACACCCCATTACAAATACTAAAATCAATATTGTTATTAACATTAACTTTTTCATAATATCCTCCTGCTTAGGGAAAAAAGCATCTTTCGATGCTTTTTACTGTATCATTATACTAGTTGCCACATATTCTCCACCCTGCTGAACAGCAATGCACACAATGTTTTCCCCTTCAAATAAATCTTTAAAATATTTTGTTTTTCCGGATGTATCGTATATTATGGTGTTATTGCCTACCAATAAATAAATAAGCTCTGTTTTCCCGGTTGCAGTAACATTTTGCATCATTATTAATTTATCATCCTCATTAATAAATATAATTTTACCGGAAAAGCTTTTGGCAGTTTCTATTTGAGATACTTCCATTGTTACTATTTCATCACCAGATGTATTTGCTTTTACAGGGTAACCAAGACGCAAATCATAAATTGTTACATTTTTGTTTCCTATTGTGATTGCAACATTATTACTTACAGAATACTGCTTAACGGCACCATTTTCATCAGCGATTTTTATTTTGATTTGAGGAGCAATTAATATTTCCTTAATTACACCGCTCATTTCTGCTTCCTTAGCAATAGTATTAATTGCAATCATGTCATCATATTCAGTTGTTATAGTAACTTTATCTCCAACCCTTACTTGGTCAAAGCTTGAATCTTTATCATTCCTTGTTACATCAACATCACTGGTAAATATAAAGGTTTTTGCAACACCTTCATCTGTTTTCATAGTAACTTTTATAGGATAATTATAATCAATTGATGTAATAGCTCCGTCATAATGCTTTATGCGACTTATGGAATTTATTTGATATACTTTGCTATTATCCGATAAAAGCGTTATTTCGTCGTTTCTTTCAAGTCTTTTCAACTCGGTTACTTTTCCGTCATGATAGATTTTTACATCTTTTCCTATATCAAACGTTAGCTTATCCCTATCTTCATCATAAATAGTTATTGTTGCAGGTTCTACATATGCCACCAATGCAATTTTACCCCTTACCACATCCTTGGTACTGTCAGCTTCAATATTTAGGGCAAGGCGTTCTTCGTTAATTTTGCATACAACTAACATGTCCTTTTTTAAATCAGATAACTCCCTTGTTCTTCCGTTTATGGTAATATCCGTATCGTCATTAACCTTCACAATACTTTCAACTTCTCTGTCGCTTTTTACATATATATATGATTCTGTTCTGCCTGATGATACTTCCGTAATCATTCCACTTACTGTTGTGGTAGGCTCATATTTATCTAAGTTAGGAATAATGTTGTTAGCTTTTATATAATCATATGATTTATCTAACAATGTAGCAATTTCCGCCCTTGTTATTTTGTTTTTAGGATTAATGTTCTTTTCATTATCACCAAGCATTATTTTATTTTCATACATAATATGAATATAAGGTCTTGCAGAAGCAGTTATATCATCTCTGTCATTAAACGGAAGCGTGTACACCTTAAGACTTTTTGCATCTTCTTCTAATCCCATCGCTTTTGTAAGAAGCACTGCTACTTCTTCTCTTTTTGCATCAGCAAAAATTGTTTTCTTTGCAAACATATCTTTAATTGCCTGCTCAGAAACTATACCAAGTTCAATTGCAACTGCCAAATGGTCTAATGACCAATCATAACCCAATAAGTTTTGCGCTGTTTTTAAAGAAGGCTTGTATTCATTGATAATTTCTTTTTTTATATCTTCATCAATTTTATAAAGTCTTGACATCATTATCAAAGATTCTAACACAGTTACATTGTTGTCCGGTTTAAATGTACCATCTTCATACCCTGAAACCAGTCCATTTTTTTCAACTCTTTCTATGTAGCTTTTTGCCCAATGATTTGCAATATCGCTAAAGACAGCCGCATTTACAGTCATTGTAAACAATATAGCTAATACAATTGTAAGCAGTATAATTCTATTTATTTTTTTCATAATACCTCCTACCTGTTACTATTTTAATAAATTATATCATATATATATTGATACCGCAATAAAAACTCCCTCCCCCTTCCTAATTTGGGAACATTCCTTACTCCTGTTCACACCAAATTATTAGTCATCCTGAGCGAAAGGAATGACACGGACTGACACCCTTATCCTATCCAGGTTCCCGTCTTGCCTACTAACCCGTCAGCAGCCTTTTCTAATGAAGTAATAAGCGTTTTTCTTCCTGTCTTAGATGAAGCAAATGATATGGCAGCCTTTACCTTTGGCAGCATTGAACCTTCTGCAAATTCTTTGTCAGCAATATATTTCTCAGCTTCTTCTACAGTTAGTTCAGACAACCACAATTGATCTGCTTTGCCAAATCTTATAGCAACTTTCTCAACAGCCGTTAATATTATTAAGCTGTCTGCATCAACTAATTCTGCGAGTTTTGCTGTTGTGAAATCCTTATCTATAACTGCAGGAATACCTGTTAAAGTGCCGTCTTCTTCCACTACGGGAATTCCGCCGCCCCCTGCTGCTATAACAATATTGCCTGTGTCTATTAAAGACTTTATAAAATCAATTTCTACTATGTCAATAGGTTTCGGAGAAGGAACTACCCTTCTGTAACCTCTTCCTGCATCTTCTTTGAATGTAAAACCCTTACTAATCATTAAATCTGCTTCTTCCTTAGTATAAAAGGAACCGACAGGCTTCGTAGGATTTTGGAATGCTGTGTCTTTCTTGTCAACCACAACCTGAGTTACAACTGTTGCAACAGACCTTTTTAGCCCTCTGTTTCTCAATTCATTTTGTATGGCATTTTGCAAATGATAACCTATATAACCTTGACTCATGGCACCACATTCAGGGAAAGGCATTTCAGGAGTTTCTGCTTCTGACTTTGAAGCTGCATCCATGGCTAAATTAATCATTCCCACCTGTGGACCGTTGCCGTGAGATAAAATTACTTGATTTCCTGCTTCTATTAAATCTACTATGGATATTGAAGTGTGTCTTACTGCTTCCTTTTGTTCCTGAGGGTCGTTACCTAATGCATTTCCACCTAAAGCTATAACAATTTTCTTGCTCATAATTCCTCCGTTTGTTTTTAGACGTTCTTTTCATAAATATTAATAAAGCCGGACACATCTTTAAGGAGGTTATCCTGCAGTTAGCCTTAAAGAATGTCCTGTATTTATTAATTAATTGTACCATTTTATTCACAATTTATCAATTTTCTTTTATGAAAAATGTTAACGTTTAAAAAACTATTGACATCGGGAGATATTATGATAGATTTTAATCATAATACTAAGTAGGTGAATATATGCTAAGTGAAAATTACAAAAGAGTGAATCGATTGTTTCATCCGGATAATACAGAAATTAATATAAATGGCAATATAATAGGTGGCAAAAAAGTTACTGTTATGGCAGGACCTTGCTCTGTTGAAAGTATGGAGCAAATTTTGTCAATTGCAAAACATGTGAAGCAATCAGGAGCAACATTTTTAAGAGGAGGAGCATTTAAACCACGTTCCTCGCCCTATAGCTTTCAAGGTCTGAAAGAAGAGGGGCTTGAATTACTGAAATTAGCCAAAAAGGAAACCGGTCTTCCCATAGTGACGGAAATAACATCAATTGATTATTTAGATGAATATATTGACAATGTTGATGTAATTCAAGTAGGTGCTCGCAACATGCAAAACTATGAGCTGCTGCGTCAATTAGGAAAAACCAAAAAACCAATACTGTTAAAAAGAGGCTTTTCTTCCACTATCGAAGAATTGCTTATGTCAGCAGAATATATAATGGTTGAAGGTAACGACAATGTAATACTCTGTGAGAGAGGTATAAGGACATTTGAAAATTATACTCGAAACACATTAGATTTAAGTGCTATTCCTGCAATTAAAAAGCTCAGCCACCTGCCTGTTATTGTTGACCCAAGCCACGCTACAGGCATTTGGTGGATGGTTGAGCCTTTATCAATGGCAGCTGTTGCAGCGGGGGCCGACGGGCTTCTTATCGAGGTACACAATGACCCCGAAAATGCATTGTGTGATGGAATTCAGTCAATTAAAACAGAAAAATTTCATGCACTAATGAAGAATTTACAGCTTATAGCACAAGCAACAGGCAGGGAAATATGAAAATAGATATAAATATGCCGAAAAAGTATGAAATAATAATTGAAAAAGGTGTCTTTAAAAATATACATAATGAAATTAAAAAAGTATATAAAGGCTTAAGAATAGCAGTTATTACTGATGAGAACCTGTACAAATTATACGGTGAACAATTAACAGTTTTATTTAAAGATTTCGAACTTAAAATAATTAAAGTTGTGCCGGGAGAAAGCTCCAAGTCCTTTGAAACACTAATGAAGGTGTATTCTAATCTATCAGGATTCATTAAAAGAAATGACCTTATAATTGCTTTTGGAGGAGGTGTTGTTGGTGACTTAACAGGCTTTGCTGCATCAACTTTCTTAAGAGGAGTTAAATTAATACAAATTCCAACAACACTTTTATCTCAAATAGATTCAAGTGTAGGTGGTAAGACTGCCATAAATATTCCTGAAGGAAAAAACTTGGTTGGAAGCTTTTATAATCCTGAAAAAGTGATAATTGACCCTGTGTTTTTACAAACTCTGCCGGAGAAATACTTTAGGGACGGTTTTGGAGAAGTTATCAAATATGCATGCATAAAAGATGAAAATCTATTTAATACATTAATGTCATCAAATGCTGTTCATGAAAACATTGAAGAATTAATCTATACTTGTTTAAATATAAAAAAACGATTAGTTGAACAGGATTATAAGGATTACGGATTAAGAATGCTTTTAAATTTTGGTCACACCATAGGACATGCAATTGAAAAGCATTTAAACTACACCATAAGCCACGGTGAAGCAGTGTGCATAGGAATGTATCATATAACTAAAAATAGCCAAGAGTTAGGATTAACAAAGAATGATACCCTAATGAGGCTTAGGTTGCTGTTTAATAAATACAGTATTAATTATAAGCTGAATATTTCAACGGAACAAATAATTAATTATATTTATTTGGACAAAAAAAGTGATTCTGATTTTATAAATTTAGTATTGCTTAAGGAAATCGGTAATGCATTCATCCATAAGGTATCTTTAGAAAATTTATATGATTTTATTAATATAGAGGAAATATAATGAGTTTATTTATAAAGCCATCTTTGCTGACAGGAAAAATTACAATCCCCCCATCTAAAAGTTTAAGCCACAGGGCTATAATCTGTGCTTCTCTTTGTATGGAAGGGCAAAGTAAAATACAAAATATTATATTTTCTGATGATATAAGGGCTACAATTGATGGAATGAAAATATTAGGCACCGATATTAAAGAAGGACAAAATTTTGTCCTTATTAAAAGAAACAATATAATTTTAAGTAATATTATTGACTGCAATGAATCAGGCTCAACATTAAGATTTCTAATACCACTGTCCTTAATATTAACTGATGAATGCGTATTTACCGGAAAGAGTAGATTATTTGAAAGACCTTTGGATGTTTATTATGATATTTTTAGAAAATCAAATATAGAATATGAAATAAATACAGAAAGTCATTTTCTTAAAATAATGGGGAGTCTGCAAAGCGGCTCCTACGAAATTCCCGGCAATGTAAGCTCTCAATTTATTACAGGATTGTTTTTTGCTCTTCCTTTACTTAATGGAGATTCTTTTATAAAAATTACAGGTGTTTTTGAATCCAAAAATTATATTGATTTAACATTGGATATTTTGAAAAGGTATAATATATATATAGAAAAAATTGATGAGCATAATTATTTCATAAAAGGAAATCAAAAGTATAAATCATATAACTATACAGTTGAAGGTGATTTTTCGCAAGCTGCATTTTTTCTTGTTGCCAATGCATTAGGAAGCAACATTAAATGCCATGGTTTAAACTTTGATTCAATTCAAGGAGACAAAGAAGTATTAAATATAATAGAAAAATATTCTTTAAATTCGAATGAAATTACTGTAGATGCATCTCAAATACCTGATTTAGTACCAATAATTACTGTTATTGCAGCATTGAAAGAAAACTGTATAACTAATATAGTTAATGCAGGCAGACTAAAGTATAAAGAATCTGACAGACTATGTGCTATAGCTACAGAAATGAATAAGTTAGGAGCATTTGTGAAGGAATCAAATGATGGTCTCATAATTAAGGGGAAACAAAGTTTGCATGGTGGTGCTACGGTTAACAGCTGGAATGACCATCGTATTGCAATGGCTATATCAATAGCAGCTACTAAATGTGAAAATCCAATTGTTTTAGAGGGACATCAATCAGTGAATAAATCATATCCAAAATTTTGGGATGATTATAAATGCTTAGGAGGAAATATAAATGAGCTCTAATATAGGAAATAAACTAAAGATAAGTATATTCGGTGAATCTCACGGAGAAGGCATCGGAGTAGTAATAGACGGTTTGCCGGCAGGATTTTCAGTTGACTTAAATTATATAAATCAGCAAATGAAAAGGCGAGCTCCGGGCAGAAGCTCATTGTCCACTCAACGAAAAGAAGAAGATGAATACAAAATATTAAGCGGCTTCTTTCAAGGAAAAACAACCGGAACACCCTTTTCTGCAATAATTTATAACAAAGATAAAAATTCTGAAGACTATGATGATTTAAAAAATATACTTCGTCCCAGCCACAGCGATTACACCGGACATATTAAATATTATTCCTATAATGACTACCGAGGAGGAGGTCATTTTTCCGGGAGACTTACAGCACCTCTTTTATTTGCAGGAGCAATTGCTATGCAAATTTTAGAAAGCAAAAATATATATATAGGAAGCCGCATAAAAAGTATTTATGATATAAGTGATGAAACTATAGAAAATGTTGACATAGAAACTATAATGAACCTAAGAACAATGAATTTTCCAGTAATATCTTCCGAAAAAGGAAAGCATATGAAAGACCGTATAATAGAGCACAAAGAAAAAGGAAATTCGTTAGGGGGAATTGTTGAAACATTTATAATTAATGTTCCTGCCGGTTATGGAGAACCATTTTTTGATTCGATTGAAAGCAAATTATCCCATATGATATTTTCCATACCCTCGGTTAAAGGAGTGGAATTTGGTGCGGGATTTAAAATAACTGAAATGACAGGCAAAGAAGCCAATGATCAATTTATGATAAATAATGATAACATAATTACAGTTACAAACAATAACGGTGGAATATTAGGGGGAATATCCGACGGAATGCCAATAGTACTAAAAACTGCCATAAAACCAACACCATCAATACAATCTTCGCAAAATACAGTTGATATATCAACCATGGAAAATACGGTTATAAATATTAAAGGTCGTCACGACCCGTGCATTGTTCCTCGTATTTTACCGGTAGTTGAAGGAGCTTGTGCTCTTGTAATACTTGATTTAATTATGGAAAGGGACGGAGAAAAATGGAACTTAATGTAGCAAGAACAGAAATAAATAACATCGACAAAGAAATAGTTAAATTGTTGGAAAAAAGATTTAATATTGTAAATGAAATAGGTATTTACAAACGAAAACAAAATCTACCTGTTTATGATGAACAAAGAGAAAAGAAGGTCATAGAAAGCTGTATAAATTTTTTAGAAAACAAGCAATATTCTAAGTGCATTGATGACATTTATTTTCAAATAATGAGAAGCTGCAAGGATATTCAAAACAATTTAAAGGAAGAATAATGAAAAATATAGTTATAATAGGCATGCCCGGAAGTGGAAAAACAACTGTAGGATTTTTGTTGTCCAAAAAATTAAATATGAAATTTGTGGATATGGATGAATATATAGAATCTACGGAGGGTAAAAGTATTATTGAAATGTTTGAAATAAGTGAAGAATACTTTAGAAATGCAGAAAGCAAGTGTGCTGAAATTTTATGCAAAGAGACATCTTTAGTAATTACAGCCGGCGGAGGAATTGTTAAAAGAAAAGAAAATATTGATTATTTAAAGCAAAATTCAGTAATAGTATTCTTAAACAGACCGCCTGATAAAATAGTAGAAGATATCGACATAACTACCAGACCTTTGTTAAAAGAAGGTAAAGATAAGATTTATACTCTTTACAATGAAAGACTCCACTTGTATAAAAAATACTGCACCATAGAAGTTTTAAATAACAAAACTTTGGATGATGCAGTTAATGAAATAGTATCTTTAATATTGTCATCCTGAGCTAAGCGAAAGATGCCCTAACCCTATTTTTCAGAGTCCTTTTTCTGAAAAATAGTGGTAGGTCATTCGCAACGAATTCCCAATTTATGCGACGCAAGGAGCAAGTAAATTGGTGAATGAGACTGCGGGATCTCAGGTTTTAAAAGATGAGATTCTTCGGGCTAAAGCCCTCAGAATGACACTGACGTGAAGTTTATTCATAGCAATGACAAAAAAGTTTTATTGTTTTCTTACCATTTCAAACTCTTGCTGAATTTCTTTTGAAGGCTCAGCAGTCATTTTAGATACTGCATAAATGAATATACAGGATACTATAAATGCAGGAAGAAGTTCATAAACTCCAAATAATCCACCCATTGGCTTTAAAATTAACTTCCACACAAATACCATTATACCACCTGATAGCATTCCTGCAATTGCTCCTTCCCTATTTGTTCTTTTCCAGAACAATGAGAATATGGTAATAGGTCCGAATGTAGCCCCAAATCCTGCCCAGGCAAATGATACAATAGTAAAAATAACACTTTTTTCGTCCATGGCTATAAAAATACCTATGATACTGATTACAACTAAAATAATTCTTGAAATATTCATAACCTGTTTATCAGTTGCATCTTTTTTAATTAAATGCTGATATATGTTTTTTGAAAATGCAGATGCTGCAATTAACAAATATGAATCTGATGAGCTTATAGTTGCCGCTAATATTCCTGCCATTACAAATCCTGCAAGCAATGCTGGAAGCAAATTAGATGACAATACTATAAAAATACTTTCTGATTCGCTATATGTTAAAAGCTCTGTAGGAAACAATGCCCTTCCTATTATTCCTATGGCTACGGCAGCCCCCAATGAAATTACAACCCAAACTGTTGCTATTCGTCTTGATGTTTTTAATTCATCAGGATTTCTGATTGCCATAAATCTTAACAATACTTGAGGCATTCCAAAATACCCGAGACCCCATGCAAGTGTTGACAAAATAGTATACAATCCATATTCTCCTGCTGCATTAAACTGAGGTACTCCATTTACAACTTGCTGTGCACCATCAGTTACTTTAGGTGAAGCTATACCGAAAAATTCAAAAAACCCGGGTATTGATTTAGCATTTTCTGCAACTTGGGCAATTCCCCCTGCAGCATAAGTGCCTACAACCAATAATGTAACTAATGCAATTATCATAACAAATGCCTGCATTGTGTCGGACGCGGTTTCTGCCAAAAAACCCCCTATATAAGTGTAAAACAATACAAATACTGCTCCTAATATCATCATGTACTGATATTTAAAACCAAACAGTGCATTGAAAAGTTTTCCAACTGTAACAAAACAGCTGGCAGCATAAACAGTAAAGAAAACCAAAATAAATACTGCTGAAATAGTCATAATTATTTTACTTTTTTCTTTAAAACGGTTGCTGAAAAAATCAGGAAGCGTTATGGAATTGCCTGCTGCAACCGAATAATTGTGAAGTCTTTTTGCAACAAATAACCAGTTTAAATATGTTCCTGCTGCTAAACCTATTGCAGTCCATATTGCATCACTTAATCCATACCAGTAAGCAACTCCCGGAAGACCCATTAACAACCATCCGCTCATATCGGATGCTTCAGCACTCATAGCTGTAACCAACGGGCTAAGTGATCTACCTCCTAAAAAATAGTTTTCACTGCTTTCATTGGCACGTTTTGCATAATATAATCCAATGCCGATAATAACAGTCATGTAAATAATCATTGATAATAAAATTTGTAATGTGTCCCCTTTCATAATGAACCTCCTTCTTTGAATTTTTGTTTTTGTTCCTTTTTACTTGTTCATTACTAATTGTTCATTGCGGCACAAGCCGCATATTTAGGTTAGGTCATACA
>CAZCTI010000015.1:0-23892 GCA_964501385.1 uncultured Clostridia bacterium | reverse complement strand
TATTTAATAATTTTGATTTTCTTAGAAATAATACTGTACTTTTGCAGGATTTTATTATATATTATTGTCAATGTACTTTTGAAATACAATGTATTTATAAACGAATACGCTATATTATATATTTACATAAGTAATAATTCTAATTTGAAAATCAGAATTGTTGATATAAACAATACATGGAAAACTAAGAAAAATGGAGGTCATTATGGATAAGAAATGGGTTTATTTATTCAAAGAAGGAAATGCTTCTCAAAAGAATCTGTTAGGAGGAAAAGGTGCTAATTTAGCTGAAATGACTAATATTGGAATGCCTGTGCCTCAAGGATTTACTGTAACTACGGAAGCATGCACTGAATTTTATGTTCAAGGAGAAAAATTAACAGAAGAAATTATCAAACAAATAAAAACCAATTTAGCAATTCTTGAAGAACAAACAGAAAAAATATTTGGCGATATTGAAAATCCCCTTTTAGTATCAGTTCGTTCAGGTGCTAAATTTTCAATGCCCGGCATGATGGACACAATATTAAACCTTGGCTTAAATGATGAAACTGTAGAAGGTATTGCAAGAAAAACAGGGAACTTGCGTTTTGCATATGACAGCTACAGAAGATTTATCCAAATGTTTGGGGATGTAGTTATGGAAATTCCTAAATATATGTTTGATCATGCACTTGAAAGCAAAAAAGAAAAAAACGGATATAAATTTGATACTGAATTAACTGCAGACGATTTAAGGGAATTAGTTCAAGAATTCAAACAAATTTATAAAAAAGAATTAAAAATAGATTTTCCCGAAAATCCTGAAGATCAACTTTTAATGGCTGTAGAAGCAGTTTTTAAATCATGGAATAATCAAAGAGCAATTACTTACAGAAATTTGTATGATATTCCTCATGATATCGGAACTGCAGTAAATGTTCAATCCATGGTATTTGGAAATATGGGTGATACATCAGGAACAGGAGTTTCATTTACAAGAAATCCATCTACCGGAGAAAATAAAGTATTTGGCGAATTTTTAATTAATGCACAAGGTGAGGATGTTGTAGCAGGAATTCGTACCCCTCTATCTATTGATAAATTAAAAGAAATAATGCCTGAAATATATGATGAATTTATAAATGCTGCTCATAAATTGGAACAGCATTACAAAGATATGCAGGATATTGAATTTACTATTGAAGAAGGTAAACTATTCATGCTACAAACACGTTCAGGCAAAAGGACAGCTGAAGCAGCATTAAGAGCTGCTGTTGAAATGGTTGATGAAGGTTTAATAACTAAAGAAGATGCTGTTATGAGAGTAGACCCAAAATCATTAGACCAACTTCTGCATCCAAAATTTGACCCGGAAGAAATAAAAAAATCAACTCCGATTGCTAAAGGACTTCCTGCATCTCCGGGAGCAGCTACAGGAAAAATATATTTTACAGCAGAAGAAGCAGTTTTAGCATCATTAAGAGGTGAAGCAACAATTCTTGTAAGAAAAGAAACATCTCCTGAAGATATTGAAGGAATGAGCAAAGCTAAAGGTATTCTTACTTCAAGAGGAGGAATGACTTCTCATGCTGCTGTTGTTGCAAGAGGTATGGGTAAATGCTGTGTTGCAGGATGCGAGTCAGCAAATGTAGATGAGAGAAACAAAACGATGACAGTGAAGAATGAAGTTTTCAATGAGGGTGATTATATTTCTCTTGATGGTAGCACAGGAAGTGTTTATAAAGGAATAATTAATACTGTAGAAGCAAACATTTCAGGTAATTTTGAAAAGTTAATGAAATGGGCTGATGAATTCAGAAGATTGGGAATTCATACAAATGCAGATACTCCGATTGATGCGGCAACATCAATTAAATTCGGAGCTGAAGGTATTGGTCTTTGCAGAACTGAGCATATGTTCTTTGAAGAAAGCAGAATTTTCTCTGTAAGAAAAATGATTATTTCAGATACATTGGAACAAAGAGAAAAAGCTTTGGCAGAAATATTACCAATGCAGAAAAATGACTTTAAGGGAATATTTAAGGTAATGGGTATTCGCCCTGTTACAATAAGACTTTTAGATCCTCCTCTTCATGAATTTATACCTGCTGATGAAGATGATATAAAAGAATTATCAGAAGCTATGAATGTTTCACTGGCAAAGTTAAAAGAAAAAATTAATACTCTTCATGAGTTTAATCCTATGCTTGGTCACAGAGGCTGCAGGCTTGCCATATCTTTCCCTGAAATAGCTAAGATGCAAATAAGGGCAATAATTGAAGCTGCAATAGAAGTATCAAAGGAAGATAATATAAATATAGTTCCTGAAATAATGATTCCATTGATTGGCAAAAAGGAAGAACTTGAAATTTTAAGAAAATTAACAATAGAAGTTGCAGAAGAAACAAAGAAACAAATGAATTTTGATTTAAAATATTTAGTAGGAACGATGATTGAAATACCAAGAGCATGTATAATAGCTGATGAAGTTGCAGAATATGCTGATTTCTTCTCCTTTGGAACAAATGACCTTACACAGATGACATTTGGTTATTCAAGGGATGATGCAGGAAAATTCTTGGAAGACTACAAGGACGCAGGAATACTTGAGCAGGATCCTTTCCAGACTATCGACCAGGATGGAGTTGGCAAATTAGTTGAGATGGCTGTTAATTTAGGAAGAAAAACAAAAGAACACCTTCACCTTGGAGTTTGCGGAGAGCATGGCGGAGACCCTGTATCAGTTGAATTCTTCCATCGAGTAGGACTTGACTATGTATCTTGCTCACCATTTAGAGTACCTGTAGCAAGACTTGCTGCAGCACAAGCAGCCTTAAATGAAAAAATGAGTGTTCATAGAGATAAATAACAAGCGAGACAGTAGGGACATATCATAAGTGTACCACTAATAAAAGACTATAAAATAAGGGTTTTTAGTTGTTTTTCAACTAAAACCCTTTATTTTTATTCATGTATGTGGCACTCGTCTTTTATCATTCTATGCTTTTTTAAATCTTCAAATTCCATATTCCCTCTTTTTATACAATAAAAAAATCGGGGTTTCTCCCCGATTTTTTGCGTTCATAGCTATATATTAAATTATATTCTATTTACGTTTGTTGCTTGATCACCCTTATCGCCTTGAGTAACATCAAAGCTAACTGCTTGACCTTCTTCTAATGACTTGAATCCGTTACCCTGAATAGCTGAAAAATGTACAAATACATCCTTGCCATTATCTTTTGTAATAAATCCAAATCCTTTTTCTGCGTTAAACCATTTTACTGTACCTTTATTCATGAGGTACCTCCTATTATTTTATTCGTATTGCATTGTAGGTTAAAAAAATTCACATATTTTTACAAATCATATATACAACCAACATATATATAATCTCTAAAAACATGTGAAATCAATAAATACATCTGTAATACTTGCTTAGCTTAACACATAAGTTTAATTGTGTCAACACTTATTTTTATGACAGGTGGAAAGGGTTGCTATCATCAAGACAGCAACTCTATCACTCATCTATCTTTATCTCTCTTTTATGTTATTATTTTTATATGTGTTGAAAGTAAATTTATAGCCGTTGTTTTCGTGGATTTCTGATGCATAGGACAAATACCAGTCATGATCTTCATCGAAATTATGTAAGAATGTATCTGCATTTACTATAGCGTCAACCTTTGTAATTAAAGCTTCATTGCAATAACCATATAAAGAATTGTATACTTTGCCACCTCCTATAACAAATACATCCTCTTCATTATATTTTTTTAACTCATCAAACAACTCATCAAATGAATTTACAACTATGCATCCTTCTTCACTAAAATCTTTGTCTGTTGTAAGTATTATATTTATTCTGTTTTTTAATGGTTTCCCCTTAGGGAATGACAATAATGTTTTTCTGCCCATTACAACAACCTTGTTAATTGTTGTTTTTTTAAAAAATGCCATATCATCAGGTAGTTTAAACAACAAATCACCTTGATACCCTATTGCCCAATTTTTTGCTGCCGCAACTATTAATTTCATAATTTCTCCTTTATACCGCTATTGGAACCTTTACTTTGAAAGGATTAAATCTATAATCAAGTAATTTAAAACTGTCCACAGTAAATTTATAAAAATCATCAATATCCTTGTCTATTATTAAAGTAGGAGCTTCATGCTCTTCCATCTCAATAAGCTCTTCTATAATAGGCACATGTCTGTCATAAATATGAGCATCTGCAATTACATGAACTAATTCTCCTGCAACCAGCCCGCTTACTTGAGCCATAATATGTACCAATATTGAATACTGTACCACATTCCAGTTATTAGCCGCCAATACATCCTGAGAACGCTGATTTAATATGGCATTTAACTTGTTGCCTGAAACATTGAACGTCATGCTGTAGGCACATGGATAAAGATGCATTGCATGTAAATCCTGAAAATTATAAATATTTGTCATTATTCTTCTGCTTGCCGGATTATTTTTTAAATCAAACAAAACTCTGTCTACTTGGTCAAATTCGCCTTCTTTATATTTGTGCTTTATTCCTAACTGGTAGCCATAAGCCTTACCTATGGAACCCTTTTCATCTGCCCAGGAATCCCATATACGGCTGTTTAAATCATTAACATTATTTGATTTTTTCTGCCATATCCACAGTAATTCATCAACAGCAGCTTTAAAGTTTGTTTTTCTAAGTGTTAAAATGGGAAAACACTCCTGCAAATTATATCTGTTTACTACACCAAACTTCTTAATAGTGTGAGCAGGTGTATTATCCTCCCATCTTGGTCGAACGCTATAATCTGTGTCCCATACTCCATTTGTCAATATGTCTTTGCACATTTCTTTAAAAATTTTATCTGCAGTACTCATAATATCCTCCCGAAGCGTTAATATTATTAATTATTATATATTACAAGCATTGGATTTACAAGAAATAATTAGACATATAAAAAGGAACTACTTTCTTAAGTTCCCTGCTATCTCATAGTGTTATGGTTAATAAAATTCTTTATTTGCATTTTTTGCTCAAAGTCTTTTACCCTTAGGGCTTGTGAATCTTCATTGTCAAAATTTTTAAAATATATGCACATATCCCCATCTTTAGTATCATCATATCGTATGCAGCGAAATCCGTTATCGTACATTTCTTTTATTTTCTCAATATCGTTCATAATAATCTCCCCTTATGTTTTATATATATTATTGCCCATATATAAGAAATTATGACTAAATTGAA
Source organism: uncultured Clostridia bacterium (assembly GCA_964501385.1). Classification (GTDB taxonomy): domain Bacteria; phylum Bacillota; class Clostridia; order Tissierellales; family Sedimentibacteraceae; genus Sedimentibacter. Next base: position 18,661 of record CAZCTI010000015.1, on the reverse strand, counting down.
GAAAAAAATATATATTTGACTATTTTATCCTGCTAAAACAATAAACAAAAGTATAATTCTATGCTACTTGTAAACAATACCATTATATAGAAGGGGAGGATTTTTTTATGAGAATACCTAAACATATAGGACTTATACCTGACGGCAACAGAAGATGGGCTCAAGAGAAAGGGTTAAATAAAAAGGATGGCTATGAATACGGTCTTAATCCGGGACTTCAAGCGTTAAAATTAGCAGAAGAGTATGGAATAAGTGAAATAACTTATTATGGATTTACTACTGACAACTGCAAAAGACCTAAAGAGCAAATAGAAGCATTTCAAAAGTCTTGTGTTGATGCGGTCAATTTGATAGCCAAAGAGAATGTTTCTTTATTAATAATAGGCAATTACAAATCAGCCATGTTTCCTAAGGAGCTAATAAAATACACTAAAAGAACAAATGTAGGAACAGGCGGCATTAAAGTTAATTTTTTGGTTAATTACGGCTGGGACTGGGATATGTCAAATTTAAGCAGAACAACATCAAGAAAAAACATAATGGATGGACTTTACTCCAAAGATATTTCAAGAATTGACTTAATCCTGAGATGGGGCGGCAGAAAAAGATTGTCCGGTTTTCTGCCTATTCAATCTGTTTATTCAGATATTTATACTATTGATGACATGTGGCCGGATTTTAAACCACAGCAGTTTCATGAAGCTATGAAATGGTACGACATGCAGGATATAACATTGGGAGGGTAAAAAAAGACCGTTTTTATTGGTCTTTTTTATTTAGGTATATTTATCGTTTTTTCTTTAGATTCTTTATATAAAACAAATTTATTGCCTATACTTTGTACATATTCAGCTCTTAAAGATTCAGCTATTTCGTTAGCTGTATCTTTTGCTGAAAGCATTGAATTGTTTAATATTTTTATTTTGATTAATTCTCTTGCATTTAAAGCATCGTCAATTTGCTTCAATACATTTTCTGTAACTCCGCCCTTGCCTATTTGCATAATGGGCTCAAGAGAATTTGCTAAACCTTTTAAATAGCTTCTTTGTTTTCCTGTTAACATTTTACCTCCTTATAGATTCTTCGCTACAGCCCAGAATAAGCGACTGACACCAAACATAAAATTTGGATTATATGCTTAATCTACGAAGTCAAATTCAACTCCGCATACGCTGATTAAATCTCCTTCTACGGCACCAAGCTCTCTTAATTTGTCAATAACACCTTTATCGATAAGAACCTTCTGAAAGTTTGAAAATGATTCAAAGTCATCAAAATTGGTTGATGCCACAAGCCTTTCAAGAAAATCTCCCTCTGCCAAATAATAATCCTGTTCCTTGGTTACAACAATTGTATCCCTTTCTTTTTTATCGAGGAAGTTTTCAACAATATCCTCATCAACAAATTCAATTTCTTCTTCAATTTGAAGTAATCTTTCATAAGCTCTTTTCTTAATTAAGTCAAGATTTTTGCCTGTTGCAGCAGAAACTTCAATTATTTCATATTTATCAGAAAATTCTTTTTTAATTTTTTCAATATTTTCTGTAGCTTCAGGTAAATCCATTTTGTTCAAAACTATAATTTGCTCTTTTTTAGATAATTTGTCACTGTATTGGTTCAGTTCTTCATTTATTTTATAAAAATCTTCAATAGGGTCTCTTCCATCTTGGCCGGATGCATCAATAACATGGAGCAGTAATTTTGTTCTTTCAACATGTCTTAGAAATTCAAGGCCTAAGCCTGCACCTTCCGATGCTCCTTCTATTAATCCCGGAATATCTGCCAAAACATAACTGTGCCCTTCCCCTATACTTACAACCCCAAGATTTGGTTTTAAAGTGGTGAAATGATAATTTGCTATTTTTGGTTTTGCACTTGTTACAGATGCTAAAATTGTTGATTTGCCTACATTTGGAAATCCAACTAGACCAACATCTGCAATTAGTTTAAGCTCAAGAACTATATCTCTTTCTTCTCCCTTAGTTCCTGGCTCAGCAAAACGAGGGGTACGTCTGATGGAATTTTTGAATTTAACATTACCTTTACCTCCATGACCTCCTCTTGCTGCCACATATTGCTGTCCATGGTTTTTTAAGTCAACCAACACTATACCTGTTTCTTCATCTTTTATTAAAGTCCCTACGGGAACCCTTAAATAAAGGTTTTTTCCGTCAGAACCATATTGCTTTTTTCCTCTTCCGTCTTCGCCGCCTTCAGCTTGATAATGTCTTTTGTATCTGAAATCCATCAGTGTCCTTAAGCCTTCATCAGCAACTAAAATAACGCTTCCTCCGTCTCCCCCGTCACCGCCTGCAGGTCCGCCCATGGGTATGTATTTTTCACGCCTGAATGCAACGCTTCCGTTTCCGCCTTTACCGGCCTTAACATTTATTTTTGCTATATCTACGAACATATATCTTCACCCCTTATATCAATTAACTATATAAAAAAACAATCTTATACTCAGTCCCATTCACCAATTTATATAATTGGGGACATTCCTCTTACCCCAAAGACTATTCCAAGTACGTGGACATTCCTTAATGGGCTAACCCCAACGAATCATCAACCATGAAAGTGTGTCCCCCCTTACTTTTTTGGTGTGTTCCCACACCTTTAATAAATGGGGTTAGGTCATACACAAACAAAAACCTACCGTTAAGGTAGGTATAAAGTTTGGGGACATTCCACTGACCATCAAAGACTAACCCTCTTAGAGTGGTGTGTCCCCTTTCCTATTATGCTTCTAATTCAACAGGATATACACTGACCTGTTTTCTTGTTTTGTCTTTTCTTTCGAACTTAACTTTTCCATCTGCCATGGCAAACAATGTATCATCACTTCCGATGCCTACATTTAAGCCTGGATGAATTTTAGTTCCTCTTTGTCTAACAAGAATATTTCCAGCCAATACAAATTGACCGTCAGTTCTTTTTACTCCTAATCTTTTAGCATTGCTGTCTCTACCGTTTTTAGAGCTACCAACACCTTTTTTATGTGCAAATAACTGTAAGTTTAATTTCAATAACATGTTTACACCTCCTCAAATTTAAGTGTAATATAATCACCGTAATCTTCCAATAATAATTCTATTCCAACCATGAAGTTTCTGTATACTATATCAGTTTTGTAATTGTTCTGTAATGTTCTTAAACTCATTAACCCTGTTTCTTCATCTACATTATAATCGATGTTTTCAGGTGTAATTCCTGCAACAAGGTTCAAAGAATTTAACGCTGTATAAGACAATATCGAAACTGATGCACATACTATGTCATATTCTTCTTCAGCGTAGTCTGAATGGCCTTCAATTATAAAACCTGTGATTTCATCCTTGGTTCTATATATGGTAACTGTAATCATACTATCCTACTATTTTCTCAATTTTAACCTGTGTATATGGCTGACGATGACCTTGTTTCTTTCTGTAGTCTTTTTTAGCTTTATATTTAAATATTATAATTTTTTTAGCTTTACCCTGGTTTTCAACCAATGCTTCAACTACTGCTCCGTCAACATATGGTTTTCCAACATTTAATTTTCCTTCATCAGCTACAAGTAAAACTTTGTCAAATTTTACTGTTTCTCCATCAGCGATTTCAAGCTTTTCAACTCTTATAACATCGCCTTCCTGAACTCTATATTGTTTTCCACCTGTTTCAATAATTGCGTACATAAACTTACCTCCTCTTCCCAGTCTCGCCATTGCAGGTACTTTACGTTTTAACCTGATCCGTGCGGCTCTAACAGATACAAATTGTATCAAACTTTAAAATGTTTGTCAACTTATTTTTTCCAGGAAAGTGTTTAGAATTGTCATCCTGAGCGGTAGCGAAGGATCTCAGGTTTTGAGATTCTTCACTACGTTCAGAATGACGCTGCGCGTGGTTATACATAACAAATGACAAATTTTAGTTTGTAATCAAACTACTTTATTAAATCTGATTTTCCCATTTTCCCAACGATAATGTCATCTGTCAAAATATCCTCATCCAATTCAAAAAATATTTTTATATTATATTTTTTTTCAATTTCTATAATTATATCCATGCAACTGTTAATAATCTTTTTGTACAATATACTGCCGGTATTTAAAACTACAGCTTCCGAAGATGTGTTAAATTTAATATTTTTTATAATACTTTCTATTTTGATAATTATATATATTTTTGAGCTGCTTCTTCCGCTTCCCTTGCAATGACTGCACTCTTCCGTTATAAGATTAAAGAAATTTTCCTTGTTCTTTTTTCTTGTAATTTCCATTAAATTAAGTTTTGTCATACCTATAACATTTGTTTTAGCTTTGTCATCCCTAAACAATGATTTTGCTTTGCTTATTATAAGATTTATATTTTCTTCCTTTTTTACATCAATGAAATCAATCAATATTATTCCGCTTATGTTCCTAAGCTTAATTTGCCTGGCAATTTCTTCTATTGCCTGAAGATTTATTTCAAGGGCTGTTTCCTCCATATTTCGGCTGCCCACATATTTGCCGCTATTAACATCAATTACGGTCAATGCTTCCGTTACATCAATTATTATAGAGCCTCCGTTACATAAAGCTACTTTTCTGTTAAACAGCATTTTTATTTGATTTTCAACATTAAAACTTTCAAAAGGTCTTTGAGATTCAATAATTTTCATATTCTTAAGCTCATCACCATGAAGACCTTCAATCATATCAGTAAATTTATTCTTTGTTGTTTTGTCTTCCACATAAATTTCATCAATTGAATAGTCAATATAGTCCAAAAAAAGCCTTTCAATAAGAGAATTATCTTTATACATAAGCTTCGGTGCATAAGAGTAATTATATTCCTGTTCAATTTGCATGTAAACAGAAGAAAGCATTTTATATTCCTTTTCAATTGCTTCCGTAGAACTTCCCTTGGCAAATGTCCTGATTATCATACCATTTTCGTTTTTCATTATACTTTTACCAATTGTTTCAAGCCTTTTACGCTCATCAATGTTTCTTATTTTCTTAGAAATGCTAATATCAATCGTATTTGGAATAAATGCAATATACTTTCCTGTTAATGAAATATCGGTTGTAACAGAAATATATTTCTCCCCCATAGGCTCTCTCACAACCTGCACTAATAATTCGTCACCCTTTTTTAGCAATTTACTTATATTAGCATCTTTTTTCTTAATTCTTTTTTCTTTTAAAAACTTGTCAGAAAGCAGGTCATCTAAAAAAAGGTAAGCATTTTTTTCAAAACCAATGTCAACAAAGGCTGCTTCCATACCGGGAAGAATATTCACAACTTTTCCCTTATAGATATTGCCTACAACATTTTTTTTATCATTTAATTCATAAAGATAGTCAATAAGCCTGCCATCCTGTAAAATTGCTACCTGATTAAAGAATATTGAACTTTCTATCAAAACCTGCTTCATATTATTCTCCTGTTACAATATTGGCTTCATTTCATTGTCTAATGCATCTATTTTAATGATTGTATAATAATCTATAGTAAATCCTTTTTCGTTGATTAATTTAATCATTTCTTCTACCTTCATGCTTCCTGTTTCCATTGTTTTAAAAACAGCCATTATTTTTACTTTGTTATCATTAACTCTTTCAGCTTTTAAAAATTCAATAAATTCCTTAGTGTTTAATTCCTTTGAAATTAGCTTATTTTTTTTGTTTTTCTTCTGCCTGTTGTATATTACTCCTTCAGACAGCAATTCATCAAAATATTCATTAAGCTTATTTTCATCAATTTTATTTGAATCAATATTTATCAAATATTGTGCATATTCGCATCTTTTCATAAGAGATTCAGAGTTTTCGGAATAACCAGCCTTAATTATCTGCATTTCATTTGGCATTACTGAATTCATTTTATTAATAAACAAATCTAAATCAATACTTTCATTAAGCTCTAATTCAAAATATTCGCCTATACTTTCAGTTCCCAAGGACAAGGGAAATCCAAAGGATGTTTTCATGTGAGGATTAAATCCTTCCGAATATTTGGCATTTATACCTGCTCTTTTTACAGACCTTTGTATAAATCTCAAAACATCCAAGTGAGAAATATATTTCAAATATCCTGTCTTGCTGTATTTACATATTATTTTGCACATGAGGGCAAGCACCTCCTAATAAATTGTAGTTAACACCGCAGTTAGTGCACCTTTGTCTGCAGTCAGGGGTAGTTAAAGCACTTACAGCTTTCTCATACTCACTTATTAAATATTTCTTATTAACTCCTATATCAATGAAATCCCATGGAAGAATTTCCGTTAATTCCCTTTGTCTAAGTGCGAAAAAGTCAGGGTCAGTATTTGTTTCTTCAAATGCATTCATCCATTTATTAAAATCAAACATATCGTACCACCCGTCAAAACGACATCCATTTTCCCACGCTTTAATTAAAGCTTTTGACAATCTTCTGTCTCCTCTTGCAAATACGGCTTCTAAGTAACTTAACTTAGGCTCATGATAGCTGAAGGAAATTTTCTTATCCCTAATTTCTTTTTGCAATGCTTTTGCTTTGGTATAAAATTCATCCATATTGTTTTGAGAAACCCACTGAAATGGTGTAAACGGTTTTGGCACAAAACATGAAGCACTTACATTTATTTTTAAGTTTCCTTTTATATCTTCCTTTGCTCGCTGGAAAAATTTATCCTTAACCTTGTATGCTAATTCCTTGATTCCTAACACATCTTCAATGTCTTCCCCGGGAAGTCCTATCATAAAATACAATTTAACCGTAGACCATCCTAAATTAAAAGCAGTTTCTACAGGTCCCAAAATTTGTTCTTCAGTTAAATTTTTGTTTATAACATCACGCATCCTCTGAGTTCCTGCTTCCGGTGCAAATGTAAGCCCGGATTTACGAACCTCCTGCAACCTTTCGATAATATCAAATGTCATTGAATCAAGTCTAAGCGATGGAAGAGATATACTTACATTTTGATTTTCATACATATCAAGAAGCTTCAATGTTAAATCCGGAAGGCATGAATAATCTCCCGAGCTAAGAGAAGTTAATGATATTTCATCATGCCCTGTTGAAGAAATAAGGCTTTCTGCTTGTTTTACCAATGTGTTTGCTTCTTTTTCCCTAACAGGTCTATAAACCATTCCTGCTTGGCAAAAACGACATCCTCTTGTACAGCCTCTGAATAGTTCCAAAACTACCCTATCATGAACCACATCAATATATGGCAAAATAGCTTTTTCCGGATAATAGCTTTTGTTTAAATCCTTTATAATTCGCTTTTTGATAATATCTTTGGCATTTTTGTTTAGCACTATTCTTTCTTTGATAGTTCCATCCTCATTGTAAATTTCTTCATAAAACCGAGGTACATAAATGCCATCTAACAAGGCTGCCTTTTCAAGAAACTTTATTTTGTCAAAGCCGTTTTTCTTTTCTTCATTATATAAATTAAGAAGCTCAGGCAAAAGCTCTTCTGATTCACCTACAGTAAATAAATCAATAACTTCATATAAAGGCTCCGGATTATAAACACAGGGGCCTCCTGCAATCACAATAGGCATATTGTTGCCTCTGTCTGTTGATTTAATCGGTATACCGCCTAAATTAAGCATGTTTAAAACATTTGTATAGCTCATTTCATATTGGAGGGTAAATCCTATGAAATCAAAGGCAGTTAATTCATCCTTGCTTTCTAATCCATACAAAGGTATGTTGTTTTTACGCATAACCTCTTCCATATCTGTCCATGGTGCAAATACTCTTTCACACCATACATTTTTCATACTGTTCATTAAATGATACAAAATATGCAACCCCGTATGAGACATTCCCACTTCATAAGTATCAGGGAATGCAAAGGCAAAACGTATATCAATATCTTTGTTTTTTACAACAGAATTAAGCTCACTGCCCACATATCTGGCGGGTTTTTCAACTTTTAGAAGCTCTCTGTCAAGTTTTTTTACATCTATCATATTAATTCCTTTCTTTTTTATGGCAAATCTAAATATTTTAATGATAATAGCTTTTATTGGTTTGGTTAATTCCTTAAATCTATGATATTTTAACACAATCAACTATTATTGACAACTTTTAATTATTAATATAATATAATCTTAGTTTAAATGCTGTTCATTACATAAAGCAAGTTGTCATCCTGAGTGTAGCAAAGGATCTCATAACAATGACAAAGCTTATGCTCTTATTATTTAGTGAACAGTAACATTAATTGGAGGAAGACATGAATTACGAGCAAGCAATTGAATTTATTCATTCTACATATAAATTTGGCTCAAAGCTTGGGTTGGACAGAATTAAAAGGATGATGGAACTACTTGATAATCCGCAGAATTCATATAATATTATTCATGTGGCAGGAACAAACGGCAAGGGTTCAACCTGCAGTTTAATACATGATGTATTGATGGAAGCAGGCTACAAAACAGGTTTGTTCATAAGCCCATACTTAGAAGTATTTACTGAAAGAATTCAAATAGATAAAAATCATATTGATAAGGAATCATTAGCAAGAATAACATCATTGGTCAGTGATAAAATCAATATTATGACATCGGAAGGATATGACCATCCCACTGAATTTGAAGTGGTAACAGCAATTGGTTTTAAATATTTTGAGGAGCAAAATATAGATTTTTTAGTTCTTGAAGTGGGATTAGGAGGAAGATTTGATGCTACCAATGTTATAAATAAACCATTAGTTTCTGTAATTACTTCTATTAGCTATGACCATATGGATTACCTTGGTGACACATTAGAAAAAATAGCTTTTGAAAAAGCAGGCATAATTAAGGAAGGCTCAAATGTTGTGATTTATCCACAGGCAGACAATATTACCAATGTTATTAAAGATGCTGCTAATAGTAAAAATGCTGTTATTTTTGAAGCAAGACCAAGTAATATTGAAAAAATCAAATCCGATATAACGGGACAATGGTTTAAATACATGAAAAATGATGTGTTTGAATTGCCAGAGCTAAAAATAAATTTATTAGGCGGACATCAAATTTTAAATGTGCTGACAGCTCTTCTTGCGTTAGAGATTATAAAAAAGGAAGGCTTCAACATAAGTTGTGAAAATATAAAAAATGGTTTTTTAAATTGCAAATTCCCGGGCAGGTTTGAAATTATAAATAAAAAGCCCCTCATTATCCTTGACGGGGGACATAATATTGATGGTATTAATCAATTTGTAAAAACTGTTGAAGAATATTTCATTGATAAAAAAATAATATTTTTCTTTGGAATTCTTAAGGATAAAAATCCTGATGAAGTTTTGGAATTATTACTTCCAATTACAAAAGAAATTTACACTTTAACCCCTTTTAGTCCAAGAGCATTAAAAGCAGCAGAATTAGCTGAGTTGATTAAAAAGCATTCAAATGTGAAGGTAACACCACTTAAAAACTATGATGAAATACTTCCTGTAATAAAAAATGCACAAAAAGACGATGTTATTGCCTTTGCCGGCTCTTTGTACATGATTGGAAGCGTCAGAACTATATTAAGAAATAACGGTATATCAAATAACCTGTAAATCATGAGATTCTTCATGCTACGCCCTCAGAATTATCATGTGTTATACACTCCATGATAAACGAATACGTAAGAGTTGTAACCCTGAGTGCCATCGAAGGATCTCATTTAAAAATCTATCAGCCCAAGACTGATTTTTAAACAGTCATCTACCTCTCCCATAAGATTTTTGTCAAAGCGTCCTATTTTTTCTTTAAGGCGTTTTTTATCAATTGTCCGAATTTGTTCCAGCAAAACAACAGAGTCCTTAGGAAGACTGAAATCCTCAGAACTTATTTCAATATGAGTAGGCAGCTTCGCCTTGTTAATCTGAGACGTAATTGCAGATACAATCACAGTAGGACTGTATCTATTCCCAATATCATTTTGTACAATCAACACCGGTCTTATTCCCCCTTGTTCCGAACCAATTACAGGGCTAAGATCAGCGTAGTATACATCTCCCCTTTTAACAATCAAACTATTCACTTCCTAATAATTTAGTTTCATAGCTTAAAAAGTCCTCATAGTCCCCTTCTGAGTATTCTTCAGTAATGCTCTTGTTGATTTTGCTCATTTCCAAGTATCCGGCTTTCATCTTATTTCTGATTTCAAGCTTTCTTTTTTCAATCAAATAAAACCTTATAGATTTTCTTATAAAGTCACTTCTGTTTGTTTCTTCTTCTTTTACGGCATTATCCAATTCCCTCAACAAATTTTCAGGGATTGAAATTAGTATTTTTTTATTCTCCGCCAAGATACACACCTCGCAATTGCACAGTTATATAACTATTTAATTTTACCACAAACAATATATAAGTTGTATGGTAACATTTGTATTATTCGTAAATTATTATTAATATTATTCCTCAATATTTAATTTTTCATACTGTATAGCTTTTACCAATTTATCATTTTTATAAATAAAAATTTTGCTTGGAAGCAGGTTTTCTTTGCTAAAATTCAAAATATGTTTGTAAGTTCCGTCAAAATAAGTCAATTCTTCCGGCAAGACATCCAATACATCAAATTTTCCAAAATCAAAATCATGAATCAACTGCTCCGTCAATTGAAAATTCTCAATAGTTACACTGCCTTCAGGAAATTTATCATTAGTCAATACAAATCTATTTCCTGATACATAGGCATGGTTCCAAGCTTCATTTTCCGTTTCTGTCCTTATGCTGAAATTGCCGTCTCTGCAAATAATATTTACCTTATATTCATTTTCAGTTTTATCTGTATAAACTTTCATCAAAGCTTCACCTGTATAATTAACAGGCAGAACAAAGGGGTCAACTTCTGCGGTGCAACCGCTGATTACAAGCATTAAAATTAAACATAACATTATAATTTTCATAACCAAAACCTGCTTCCATTGTTATAATGATATAACCCAATTTAGTGTCATTATGAGGATCCTTCTATGACCCTCAGGGTGACAAAACGGAGCATATCATTTACTACGTGGTCATTCCTTCATGTAACCTGCTCTGTTAAATATATGATAAAATTTATAATTATATGCCATAAATTATTCAGCTACACACTGGGCAACAGCAAAATCTTTTGTATGAGATATAGAAATATGAATTTTTTTAATATCCATCTCTTCAGCTCTTTTTAATGCATTATTAATTAAATTCACTGCAGGTTTCCCCATTTCATCCTTTAATATTTCAATATGACAGGGACCAAAATTAGAAAATCCTGTTCCAAGACATTTTGCAACAGCTTCTTTTGCAGCAAACATTCCTGCTGCCGTTTGAGGATTGAATTTCCTTGATTTTAGATAATCTAACTCCCTCTTGGAATATATTTTTTGAAGAAAACTTTGGTTTTCCAAATTATTTTTAATTCTTTCAATCTCTGTAATATCTATTCCTGTACCTTTAATCATGACTTCTACCTCCCCTCCTAAGTACGGGGACATTCCTTTATGGAATTACTTCACAGGCTTACCCAAGTACAGGGACATTCCTTCAAAGGCTATCCCTCGTAGAATCACCTGACTTTGAAGGTGTGTCCCTCTTCCTTTAAAAAGGTGTGTCCCCCTTCTATTAAAAAAAATAATTGACAAAGAGCTTTTTGTATATAATAATTATATTACATGTTTATTAACAATACAATTCTTATTAAATAACATATAACAATAAAGGAGCACAATATGAATAATGTTACAATAGTCTCTCATCCCTTGATTCAGCACAAGCTTACAATGCTAAGAGATAAAAACACATCTTCAAAGGATTTCAGAGAATTAGTAAGAGAAATTGCCATGCTTATGGCATATGAAGTAACAAGAGAACTTCCTCTAAAAAACATTGAAATAGAAACACCTATTTGTAAAACCACAGGTAAGGTATTGTCCGGCGAAGACATTGCAATTGTTCCGGTACTGCGAGCAGGTCTTGGAATGGTAGATGGAATGCTTGACTTAGTTCCAAACGCTAAAATAGGCCACATTGGCTTATACCGTAACGAAGAAACACTGCAACCTGTTGAATACTACTGCAAGCTCCCATCAGATATTGAACACAGATTAGTTATTATTACTGAGCCAATGCTGTCTACTGGAGGTTCAATGATAGGTGCATTGTCAATGTTAAAAAAACGAGGAGCCAAAAAAATCAAATCAATTCACTTGGTATGTGCACCGGAGGGTTTAAAAAGGGTTATGGAAGCTCATCCGGATGTTGAAATATATACTGCAGCTATTGACGAAAAATACAATGAAATAGGTTATATCGTACCAGGATTGGGGGATGCCGGAGACAGATTATTTGGCACTAAATGAGCAGTCTAAATCTATGATTTGGTGTTGGTCGCTTCATCCTGAGCAAAAAGAAGGTTCTCAGACAACCCAAAGATGGCAGTCATCCGTCAAAATTAGGACGTGATTAAATCACGTTCTTTTATTAAGATTTCATCATTTTAGTTATAAATTAGCGGAGGGGCTATGAAGCACATATTTATCATAAATCCTGTAGCAGGCAAAGGCAAAATACAAGAGAAGTTAAAAGAAAATATCCACCTGAAATTGAGAGATAAAGAAATTGATTATGAAGTATATGTTACTAAATTTAAAGGTGATATAGAAAACTTTGTAGCTGATAAATGCAAGGAAAATATTCAAATTGTTTTTTATGCTTGTGGAGGTGACGGAACACTGCACGAGGTTATTAATGCTACATGCAAGTATGAAAATGCAATCGTTGGTGTTATACCGGTAGGATCAGGAAATGATTTTATTAAAAACTTTAGTAATTTTGCAAATTTCAGTGATATAAATTTGCAAATTGAAGGCGATAGTATAGAAATAGACTTATTAAAGGTTAATGACGTGTATGCAGCCACAGTTTTAAACATAGGGCTTGATGCTGATGTAGCATTTAATATGCATAAATTTAAAAAAATTCCTTTCATCAAAGGTTCTACCAGCTACTATCTTGCTATAATATATTCATTATTCAGCAAATTAGGAAAATATATAGAAGTTAAAACAGATAATAATTTTATTAAGGGTACGTTTATAATTGGTGTTATAGCAAATGGACAATATTACGGCAGTGGTTACAATTGTGCTCCAAAAGCAGAAATAAGCGATGGAATTCTTGATTTATGCTTTGTAGATAACATTTCAAGAAATAAAATACTTAGTTTATTAGGAAGCTACAAGAAAGGTAATCATCTAAAAGATCCCAAAATAAACAAATATGTTACTTATGAAAAAATTAAACAAGCATTTATAAAATTTGGCGAAAACACAAATGTTTGTATGGATGGAGAAAAATATACTTACAATGAAATAAGTTTATCAACAGAAAAAGGTGCATTGAGATTCTGGTTGCCAAAGGGTGTGCAAATCAAATCTTGAAAAAATAGACGGTTCCTTTTGCTTAATCAAAAGGAACCGTCTTGATTTTTCTTCCCGACATAGTGAAGAATCTCCTTTATTAACCCATATTTAGTCTTTCAATTAAGGCATTATTTTTCATTATTGAATTTACAATGACTGTTCCTAATAGGGTAACTACTGCGAATTCTCCAACTGCTACATAAAATGCATTCCATAAAAACGGAGTGTTAAACAAATAGGTTAATTCCAATCCTACCAATAAAGCGTTTGATATTACAGGTCCTAAGCTTGCAATAAGCAAGGCTTTTTTATTGTAACCTAAATGTTTTCTTACCTGTACTATAAACATAATTGCCAATAGTGTTGCAAAGGAACCAACTACAATATCAATTATCCCCAAGGGGCTTCCTAAGTTAGCCAATACACATCCCAATAGTAATCCAAGACCGTACCTTGGCTCAATAAATGCAAACAATACCAAAACTTCTGATACTCTAAACTGTAGTTGTTCGTAGCTTAATCCTGCAAAAAAGTACGTTAATGCAGCATATGCCGCTGCTATAAGAGCAGTGCGTGTTATAAATTGTACATTGTTTTTTTTCATTAAAAAAACTCCTTTCGAATTAGAATTCTATGGAGCCACAAAAAATACTTGATTTTTTAAGTGGGTGCCAAGAAAACACTTTGCAATTTTTGGGGACGGTTCTTTTTGATTGAAAACCAATCAAAAAGAACCGTCCCTGATTTTTTGATTTTTGCTTATCTCTTACTGAACTGTGAAGCTCTTCTTGCTTTTTTCAAACCATATTTCTTTCTTTCCTTCATTCTTGAATCTCTTGTCAAGAATCCGGCTTTTTTAAGAATTGGTCTTAACTCATTGTCAACCTGTAAAAGTGCTCTTGATATACCATGTCTTATTGCTCCTGCCTGACCCGTGTATCCGCCCCCCTTTACATTTACCAATACATCATATTGACCCATTGTATCAGTAATCATTAAAGGTTCTCTAACAATAGTTCTTAATGTTTCATATGTTATATAATCTTCTAAGTCTCTTTTATTTATATTGATTTTTCCTGTTCCGGGAACTAATCTTACCCTTGCAATTGCTTTTTTTCTTCTACCTGTTCCTCTGTATTGTGCTTCCATTATAGTCCTCCTCTCCTACTAAAACTCGTATACTTGTGGTTTTTGAGCCTGGTTATTGTGCTCTGGACCTGCGTATACTTTTAATTTCTTTATCATTTGTCTTCCAAGGCTGTTCTTTGGAAGCATTCCCTTTACTGCCAAATATAAAGGCTGTGTAGGTTTTTGCTGGAATAAGTTTCTGTAAGGAACTTCCTTCAAACCACCTGGATGTAGGGAGTGATGTCTGTATAATTTCTGATCTAATTTTTTACCTGTCAATACAACTTTTTCTGCATTAACTACTATTACATAATCTCCGGTGTCAACGGAAGGTGTATATATAGCTTTATGTTTTCCTCTTAAAAGTTTTGCAACTTCTGTTGCAAGTCTACCTAAAGTTTTTCCTTCGGCATCTATTACATACCATGCCCTTTCAACTTCATTAGGTTTAGCCAAGAAGCTTTTCATTTAATTTCCTCCTGTAATTCTACTGTTTAGTTAATATTCTATTTAATTATCTATTCAAAAAACCTAACTCCGGGGCATTGGAATGGTTTTTCTTTTCTATAATACCTATGATATTCTATACTACATACTTTTGAATGTCAAGGATTTTTTAATAATTAACCTGCATTAAAAACAATCCTTCGGGTTTTGCTGTCTGACCAAGGATTGACCTGTCCTTATCTGTAAGAGCATTTTCTATACAGGATATATCCTTTAATCCTTTACCTATATCAATTAATGTTCCTGCAATTATTCTTACCATGTTGTATAAAAAGCCGTTACCATTAATGTATATTTTTATCAAATTTCCGTCTTTTATTAAATGTGCTCCATACACAGTTCTGACCGTTGTTTTTGATTGAGAACCGGAAGCCATGAATCCTTTGAAATCATGAGTTCCTACAATCAGCTTAAGAGCTTCTTCCATTTTGCTGATATCTAAAATTTGTGGAACGAAGTAGGAGTACCTTGAATAAAAAGGATCAGCTACAGTATTGTTATAAAATTGATACATATATGTTTTGTATCTAGCATCAAATCTTGCGTTAAAATCCATGCAAACATCCAACGAATCCAAAATCCTTATGTCTGGTGGTAAATTAGCATTTAGGGCTATTTTTATTTTTTCTTGGGGTATTCTTGTATCTGCTTTGAAATTTGCTACCTGTCCTAAGGCATGTACACCGCTATCAGTCCTTCCGGAGCCGATTAAATCGACTTTTTGTTTCATAACCATACTTAATGCATTTTCAATTGTTTCTTGGATTGTAGCCTTGTTTAATTGAGTTTGCCAGCCATAATAAGCTGTACCGTCATAAGCTATTAAAAGCTTTATATTTCTTACCATATTATTTTAAAAACTATTATTGCTGCAAAATATACCGTAAATACAAATGCTGCAGCATAATCAACTCTTTGTATTTTCATTTGCCTCATTCTTGTTCTGTTTTCCCCACCACGGTAGCATCTTGCTTCCATTGCCATTGCCAGTTCATCTGCACGTCTGAAGGCACTTATGAATAATGGGACCAAGAGTGGAACTAAATTTTTTGCCCTGGACATAATATTGCCGCTTTCAAAATCAGCACCCCTTGACTTCTGAGCCTTCATTATTTTTTCTGTCTCTTCCATTAGGGTCGGAATAAATCGAAGTGCAATTGTCATCATCATTGCCAATTCATGAGCTGGAAGACCGAATCTTTTAAATGGTTTAAGTAAGCTTTCAATACCGTCTGTCAATATAATTGGCGAAGTTGTCAATGTCAAAAGTGAAGTACCCATTATGAGAAGTGTTAGTCTTATAGCCATAAATCCTGCCTGCTTTAGACCTTCTTCCGTTATCTTTATGAAACCCAGGCTAAAAATTACCCTTCCCGGTGTCATCAATAAATTAATTATAAATGTAATTACAATAATCATCAATATAGGTCTTAAACCCCTTATTACAAATTTAATAGGCACCTTCGACAAAGTAATGGCAACAGTCAAAAAAGCTATTACTATTAAATAACCCGGAAATGTTTCAATTAAAAATAATGATATTATAAAAATAAATGTTATTATTATTTTAAGTCTTGGGTCAAGGTCGTGTACAGGAGATTCAACAGGATAATGCTGTCCGATAGTTAAATTCTTAAACATTTCTTCTCCTCACTTCCTTTAATATTTCTTCTTTAGCTTCTTCAACAGAAAGTATGTCAGGCTTAATATTAAACCCTCTATTCCTTAGTTCCTTAACAATAGAAGCAATCTGAGGAATACCAAGCCCAATATTTTGAAGCTCTTCTGCTTGGGAATATATTTCTTTAGGAGTACCCTCCATATGTACTTTCCCCTTGGATAATACGATTACTCTTTCTACTAACTTTGCAATATCCTCCATGCTGTGAGATACCAATACAACAGTAACATTAGATTTCTCATGCAATTTTTTTATTTGGGCAAATATTTCATTCCTTCCGGCAGGGTCAAGTCCTGCAGTAGGCTCATCTAAAATAAGATAGTCCGGCTTCATTGCAAGAACTCCTGCAATTGCAACTCTTCTTTTTTGTCCTCCAGATAAGTCAAAGGGTGAGGCATCTTTTATTTTCTTATAATTAAAGCCAACTAATTCTAATGCTTCTTTAACTCTATAATCAATTTCTTCCTGAGAAAGATTTAAATTCATAGGACCAAAAGCTACATCCTTTGCAACTGTTTCCTCAAAAAGTTGGTATTCAGGATATTGAAATACTAAACCTACAGTTTGACGAATTAATTTAAGTTTTTTCTTATCTTCTCCAACAGTAGTTCCATCAACCACAACACTACCTTCCGTAGGAAGTTCAAGGCCGTTAAATAGCTGTATCAATGTAGACTTTCCTGAGCCTGTATGTCCGATTATCCCAACGAATTCACCTTGATTGATAGTAACATTCACATTGTCCAATGCCAAAGTCCTGAAGGGAGTTCCTTCGCTATATACATATTTAATGTTTTCTGTAGTTATTGACATAATATGTCCACCAATTCCTTTACATCAATTATATCAGGAGGCAAATTTAGCCCGTCTTTAATAAGCTCTTGTGCTAACTCTGTCACCTGAGGAACATCCAAACCATATCTTTTTATTTCATCAATATTTCTGAAAACTTCCTTTGGAGTTCCATCCAATTTAATATTTCCTTTATCCATAACAACTACTCTATCAGCCTGAACTGCCTCATCCATGTAGTGAGTAATAAGTAGTATTGTCTTGCCTTGTTCATTAAGTTTTTTTAATGTTTCCATTACTTCTCTTCTGCCTGAAGGGTCTAACATTGCAGTGGGCTCATCCAAAATTATACAGTCTGAATTTAACGCCAAAATACCTGCAATTGCAATTCTTTGCTTTTGTCCTCCTGATAAAAGATGGGGCGGTCTTTTTCTGTACTCATACATGCCTACAGTATTCAAAGCATCATCAACTCTTCGCCTTATTTCTGATGGCTCGATTCCCTGATT
Organism: uncultured Clostridia bacterium; assembly: GCA_964501385.1. Taxonomy (GTDB): domain Bacteria; phylum Bacillota; class Clostridia; order Tissierellales; family Sedimentibacteraceae; genus Sedimentibacter. Next base: position 687 of record CAZCTI010000015.1, on the reverse strand, counting down.
TTCAGGACCAAAAGCAATGTCTTCCTCAACTATTGTAGCAACAAGTTGATTGTCCGGATTTTGAAATACCATTCCTGCTGTTTGTCTTATATCCCATAGCAAAGAGTCATCAGTAGTATCCATACCTTTAACAAGAATCTTACCTTCCGTAGGAAGTAAAATTGAATTAATTAATTTAGCCAAGGTTGATTTACCTGAGCCGTTATGGCCAATAATTGCAGTAAACTCTCCCCTTTTTACATTAAGTGTTACTCCGTCCACAGCATATGCTGAGTCTTTATCATATTTAAATTTTACATTATCGATATTAATTATGTACTCTTTCATTATACACCTTTAATTTCTATTTTCTGCGGGTTAAACCGCATTAAAATAATATCATCATTCACATTATTTTACAACAGTTTTATTAAAAACAAAATCGGGAATGGTTTAAAAAACAATTCCCGATTTAAATTTTTCCCCCCAATTTTGTATACTAATGCTTTAATAAGCTTAACGACTCAAGAGACATTGCCACTATAGCGGTTATATAGAGATAACCTGTTGCTTCTCTAAAACAGTATAGACAAACAGCTGATACTGAAAATAATAATACAAGTACCCTGCTTATTTTTTTGTTCTTATCATGATTTTTATTACTTAAAGGTTTGTTTTCAGATTCAGTAGGTGCAAGTGCAAATACCA
>CAZCTI010000014.1:6044-24019 GCA_964501385.1 uncultured Clostridia bacterium | reverse complement strand
ATGCCTATGATGCCTGGAATGCCAGGTATGCCCGGAATTACCTGTGACCAGCTAATGGACATTATGAGACGTATGAACTGTCCTATGAACGGAAACGGAACAAATGCTCCACGACCTATTGTACCACCTGAAAATGGCACTGCAGCACCACCGCAAAATAATGCACCGGCAACTCAACCCAGGACTACACCTACAACTCAACCAAGAAGTAAAAAATAAATAGTCAAGGAAGGGGGACACACCTTCGTGGTAGGTAAGCATGTGAAGTAAGTCCATGAAGGAATGTCCCCGTAATAGTAATAGTTAATGGTAGCAATGCTGTTAAATATTACTTTTATTAAAATTTAAAGTGTACATACAGTTTTTTTAATTACTTGCATATAATGTATAACTTTGGGGGTGTTTTTTTGATTGAAAATTTATTACAAATTTTATTACCATTATCAATATTTATTTTTGGTTACATAACTAACGGAAGCTCGTTTCCACAGCCTTTGTGCAAAGAAGAAGAAGCAATACTCATTCAAAAATCAAAAGAAGGCGACTTAGAAGCAAGGAATACTCTTATAGAAAGAAATCTGCGTCTTGTAGCACATGTGATAAAAAAATATAAAACAGTTGGAATAGATCAGGAAGATTTAATATCCATAGGGACAATAGGCTTAATTAAGGCAGTTTCAACCTTTGACAACAATAAAGGTATCAGGCTTGCCACTTATGCTGCCAAATGTATAGACAATGAAGTACTTATGACTATAAGAAGCGATAAAAAACTTAAAAAGGAAGTATCTTTGCAAGGTCCTCTTGGAACGGACAAGGAAGGCAACAGTATTTATCTTATAGATATTATTAAGTATGAAGGTGAAGAAATTGTCGGAAGATTAGATAAAGAAGAAAAAATAAAAGCATTAGATGAAATATTAGATAAAACATTGCAGAAAAGAGAAAAAATAATTATTGAAATGCGGTATGGTATAAGAAACAAAGAGCATAAAACCCAGAGGGAAATTGCCAAGCTTCTTGGTATATCAAGATCCTATGTATCAAGAATCGAAAAGAAAGCCCTCAAGAAACTTTATGACGCCTTAGTATCTAATGTAGGCAACTAACAATTGTCATGTTATACACACCACGATAAACGAATACGTAAGGGTTGTCATCCTGAGTGAAAGCGAAGGATCTCAGGTTTTCAAGGAAGGGGGACACACCTTTTACCACAAAGACGATCCCTATGACAAAGGTGTGTCCCCATTCCTCTTATAAATAGGGTTAGGGCATCTTTCGGGCTAAAGCCCTCAGAATGACACTGACTTAATGGTTATTCATACAATGACAGCCAATTTTTATTCTTCTACTCTCTTTCTTAATATATAATATGGCTCTACATTTTCCCCCATGTACATTTTAATAATTTGCTGTGCATGAGGTGCAGAGTCTATTTTATTATTGTTTTCATCTGTCATATTTTTTGCTGTTAATTCAAAGTGTTTACCTTTAGGACCAAAACACTCCAATAAATCGCCTTCTGAGAATTTATTTCTTTGCTCAATTGTTGCAACTTTTGTATCTTTGTCATAAGACCTGATTATACCTACTACATCATAAGTTCTTATATAACTGCTGTGAGTGTACAATTGACCGTCCTTGTAAGGATTTCCAAAGAAAAATCCATAAGAAAAATCTCTGTGCGATGATTTTTCAAGTTCTTCTTTCCAATACTGAGTATTCCTTTCATTTTCCTGTTTATTTAATTCATCCAATGCATTTCTGTAGGAGCGTACTGCAATTGCGGTATAATATTCGCTTTTATTTCGTCCTTCAATTTTTAGTGCCTTTATTCCTATATCCTTAAATCTTTTAAGATGCTCAATCATGCACATATCCTTGGAATTCATTATGAATGTTCCTTCATCATTTTCCTCTATAGGATAATATTCACCGGGTCTTTTTTCTTCTACCAAGTTATATTTCCATCTGCATGACTGGGCACAATCTCCTTTGTTTGAAAATCTTCCTGTCATAAAGCTTGACAGCAAACATCTGCCTGAATAAGATATGCACATTGCTCCATGTACAAATGTTTCAAATTCCAAATCCTTTGGTGATTTTTTTACTATTGTTTCAATTTCATCAAAGCTAAGCTCTCTTGCAAGAACAATTCTGTTTACTCCCTGTTTGTACCAGAAGTTTGCAGTGTGATAATTTGTTGTATTTGCTTGAGTGCTTAAATGTATTCGCATATCAGGAACAGTTTGTTTAACTATGTCTACAACTCCCGGATCTGCGACAATCAATGCATCTGCACCTATTTTGTGCAAATATTTTAAGTATTCTTCAATACCTGTTAAATCATCATTATGTGGTACTATATTAACTGTTATGTTTGCTTTTCTTCCATATTTGTGGCAATACTCCACCCCTTCTTCTAAATCATTTTTAGTGAAGTTCTTGCCTCCTGCTCTCATTCCCATTGATTTGCCTGCAAAATATACTTCGTCAGCTCCATATTGTACAGCCATAATCAATTTATCTTTATTTCCTGCAGGTGCTAATAATTTTGGTAACATTTTTTCTCCTCTTTCTCTATTGGGGACATTCCATCTGCCCACAAAGACTATTATAATTGGGGACATTCCGCCTACCGGCAAAGACTTTCCCTACATTGGGAGGTGTATCCCCCATCCTCTGATAGTGTGTCCCCCTACCTATTTATTTTATTAATGTAACTGCCAATCCGTCGCCCAATGGAAGGACTGAAGTTACAAATCTCTCATCATGCGATATATATTCTAAATAGTTTCTTAAATTTCTGACCAATGTTTTTTTCCTTCTTACGACTAATTCATCTGTTGCAATCATTCCTTGATACAATACATTGTCCGAAAGAATAATTCCTCCGGGCTTCATCATTTTTAAGCATTTATCAAAAAATACTCTATAGTAGCTTTTAGCTGCATCAATAAAAGCCATATCGAAACATCCTTCTACCTCGTCCAACATTTCAACTGCATCACCAAAATAAACCTTTATATTATTATCAAGGTTAAAATCACTGATATTTTTTATTGCTTCATTATAGAATTTTTCGCTTCTTTCCATTGTTACAACTTTACCCTCATCCCTCATAGCTTTAACCATAAATATTGAAGAATATCCTACATTGGTACCTATTTCAATAATACTTTTTGCATTTAATTGATTTATTATTAGTTTTATAAATTGACCTACCTCCTTGTGGATGATAGGTAAATTTCTTTCTTCGCAATATTCTCTAAATTTTTTTAATTTGTAATTGTCTTCTTCAATAAGGCTGTTAATATATGAATCTATATATTCCCTGTTAATATTGTCCATTTAGTTCAAATACTCCTCAGCTGCATCAATGTGCTCATCATATGTGTTTGAAAAATAATGTGAGCCGTCTCCCTTTGCCACAAAGAACAAATAATCAACATCTGCAGGCTCTAACACAGAAATTATGGATACCTTTCCCGGTGAATTGATTGGAGTTGGAGGCAGACCTTCAATTATATATGTGTTATAAGGAGAATCAATGGCAATATCATCATATGTGAGTCTTTCCTTCCACTCTCCGTTGGCATAATTAACTGTAGCACAAGATTGAAGCTTCATATTTATATCAAGGCGGTTTAAAAATACTTTTGCCACTTCATCTCTTTCTTCATCCAAAAGAGCTTCTTTTTCAACTATACTTGCTAAATTAATTACCTCTTCAAATGATAAATGAGTATTTTCCAATTTTGGTTTTATTTCATTAATATAAAATTCGTCAAATTCCTTTAAAAGTACTCTCACAATATCTTCCTCTGATGAATTTATATAAATATTATAAGTTTCAGGCATTAGATATCCCTGCAAATTAGAAATGGAATTATCTTGTAAAAATTCAAAATCATCCTTAAAAACTTCCGGACTTTCTATTAATTCAACAAATTTATCATAGCTTAAGTCAGTCTGCTCAGACAATGTTTTAGCAATATCTTCATTTATCAGGCCTTCAATTACAGTAATATTAAATGTATTGCCTGAAGAACCTCCTTTTATCAAAGAATTTAGCAAAGTATCAACATCCATATTCTTTGACAGAACGTAGGTTCCTGCTTTTAACTTAACATCTGCACCTGTTTTTTCTGCGTAATATTTAAATGAGCGTGTATTTAAAATTAAATTATTTACGAATAAAATTTCTGCAATGTCATTAGTTGTGCTGCCCTTCGGAATTTCCACAACTATGGGAGAATCATCGCTTAAATCCACAGCATTTAAACTTTCTTCAATATAATTATTTAAATAAAGATAAGCTGCCGCTATAATTATTACTACAAGTAGTAAAGCAATTATCTTCTTCATAATACCTCCAAATTGATTAAATTTCAAAATCCATTCAATTATACAACCTTTCATAAAGAAATACAATATTTTAAAATTTTAAAGAATAATATTTGAATGTATGGTTAATATAATATTGCTTATTGCTTTTGAAAAAGAGAGGGTTGATTCTATTGGACAGATTGAAGAACAAAAGTAGCACTCCCGATTTAACAAAAGTTGATAAATTAGATGTTATAAAAATCAGAAGGGATGGTCAATACAGTTTAGCTGATGATATCAACAGTAAACTAAATCCAAATCTAAATTTACTTTCTAAGAAAGAAAATCAAAGAATGGAAAACAAAAGTATTGTAAACAACAAACCATCCCAGTTCGGACCTATCTTAGGTGTTAACTTTCACAATGTAAAAAGGTAATAAGCGTTAATAACCGGTGACTTAAAAACTCACCGGTTATCTTTTATGACCTAACCCAATTTCTTCGACTGTAAGGAGAAAGAAATTGATGGTAGGTCAAACGCACAAAATTCCCAAAGTATGCGACGTAAGGAGCAAATATTTTGGTGAATTTCCCTGCGTTACCTATCTTTACGAATAGTAAATATAATTGAACATTATTCCCCTTCCTCTCATATAATAATAAAAATACATATGGGAGGTTTTTATGATAAATAATATAGATGAAACACCAAGACAATGCCTAACAATAGGTAGAATTGCACCTGACTTTACGGCAATAACCACAGAAGGTACTGTAACAATGTCACAATATAGAGGTAAATGGGTTTTATTTTTTTCTCATCCGGGAGACTTCACTCCTGTCTGTACGTCTGAATTCATTGCACTTGCACAGCTTAACGAAGAATTCGTAAAAAGAAATGTTCAGTTGTTAGGAATAAGCATCGATTCAAATCCGTCACACCTTGGCTGGCTTTACGATATTTATAAAATGACAGGCATTAAAATGCCATTTCCCCTTATTGCTGACAGAGATGCATACGTTGCAACTCTTTATGGCATGGTTAATCCTGACAGAATTTATGAGCAAAGCGTAAGAGATGTTTTCATAATAGACCCTAATCAAAGAATAAGGTCAATTTTAGCTTATCCTGCAACAAACGGTAGAAACATGTATGAATTATTAAGATTAATTGATGCTCTTCAGGTTTCGACTACATACGGTGTAAACACTCCTGCAGACTGGATGCCGGGAGACCCGGTTATTATTCCTGTTGCAAATACACTTGAAGAGGCTATTCTAAGGGGTGCTGACCCGGACACATTGGAGTTGAACTGTCTTGCATGGTGGTATTGTTTTATTGATGTATCAGAGTTAACCCCCATAAATAAATAATAATAAATGTTTCTAAGTGTAAGCGTAGGATTTCATGGTACAGGGACATTCCTCTTGCTTCAAAGACTATCCACACAGTAGAGGTGTGTCCCCCTTCTAACAACGACAAAAAAAGGACACTTAAATGTCCTTTACTATTCCTCTATTCTTCAGTATCTACTTCTACAATTATCGGTAATATCATTGGGCTTCTTTTTATTCTATCATAAATGAAGCTGCTTAATGAATCCTTTATTAACATTTTTATATTGTTCCATTCTTTAGTCTTTGTATCACACTTTTCCAATGCTTTTCTTACTACAGTCTTTGATTCTTCAATTAAATCAATATTTTCTCGAACATATATGAATCCTCTTGAAACTATTTCAGGGCCTGCAAGAACTTTTCCTGTCCCTTTTTCGGTTGATAATACAACTATTATCAATCCGTTTTCAGAAAGAAGTCTTCTGTCACGAAGAACAATATTTCCTACGTCTCCAACACCCAAGCCATCTACTAAAATATTTCCTGATGTTACTGTAGAATTTTTATCGATTGACTTTGAAGTAAGCTCAATTACATCCCCATTACTTCCTATAACAGTATTATCTATAGGAACACCTAATTCATTTGCCAACTTTGCATGCTGCATCAAATGTCTGTATTCACCATGAACAGGTATGAAAAATTTAGGTTTTAACAAAGTAAGCATAAGCTTCAGTTCATCTCTTCTGGCGTGGCCTGATACATGAACCTGTGTTAAAGCATCATAAAGTACATTTGCTCCCTTCTCATAAAGCATGTTTATTACTCTTGAAACTGTTTTTTCATTTCCCGGTATCGGGTTAGCTGAAATTATAACTAAATCACCATTTTTAATTTGGATCTTTTTATGATCATTGTTAGCCATTCTCGTTAATGCAGACATTGGCTCCCCTTGACTACCTGTGGTTAAAATTACAATTTCATCATCTTTTAGACTTTTTAACTCATTAACATTTATTATTGTTCCTTCCGGAGCATTTAAATATCCTAATTCCAATGATACCTTAATTGCATTTATCATGCTTCTTCCGGATATGGCAACTTTTCTGTTGTTTGCAACCGCAGCATCTATAACTTGCTGAAGCCTGTGTATATTTGAAGCAAAGGAAGCTACAATTATACGAGAATTACAATGTTTAAATAAATCCAAAAACTTTTGACCTATTGTTTTTTCTGATTCTGTAAAGCCCTGCCTTTCAACATTAGTACTGTCAGACATGGCAAGAAGTACACCTTTTTTCCCAAGCTCTGCAAACTTTCCTAAATCTATAACTTCTTCATTAATAGGAGTATAATCAATTTTAAAATCTCCCGTATGAACAACCATGCCTATGGGTGTATCTATGGCAAATGCCACTGCATCAGGTATACTGTGATTAACTCTCACAGGGGTTATTTTAAAACACCCCAAATTAAATGTTTCTCCTGCTTTAATTGGATTAAGGGATGCATCTTCAATTTTATGTTCTAAAATCTTGTTTTCTACAAGACCTAATGTAAGTCGGGTTCCGTAAATAGGTACATTTAATTTTTTTAAAAAATACGGTATTGAACCTATATGGTCTTCATGACCATGTGTTAAAATAATACCCTTTACTTTTTCTTTATTCTTTATTAAATATGTTATATCAGGTATTACTATATCAATACCTAACATTTCATCTTCAGGAAAAGCCATTCCACTGTCAATAACGATGATATTGTTATTATATTCAATAACAGTGGTGTTTTTCCCAATTTCCCCCAATCCCCCCAAGGGTATTACTTTTAATTTATGTTTCTTTTCTGCCATCTTCATTCTCCTTATCTCTGCATTGTGCACAGATTCCGGTGAATTTGACCACATGATTTAATATTTCAAAATTGTATTGTTTTTCTATTATTTCTTCCAATGAGTTCATAAGGTCTTCTTTAACCTCTATAATATTGCCACATTGTTTGCACAATAAATGATGATGCTGATGAACTTCATTGCTGTGTGGTGATAATATTTCATATCTTGAATATCCGTCATCAAAGTTATGCTTGTAAACAAGCCCTATTTCCTCAAAAAGTAGAAGTGTTCTGTAAATAGTTGCTATTCCAATCTTAGGATATTTATTTTTAATAAGGTCATATACTTCTTCCGTGGACAAGTGCTTATCTTTATTTTCAGAAAGAAATTCATATAGAGCTTTTCGTTGAACAGTTGTTTTATAACCATTTTTTTCAAGCAAATCCCTTAAAAAATCTGTCAATATATCACCCCCAAGACTTATAAGCTTAAATTAAATCATCAGCTATTCCTTCGTACATTTCGATTACTTCTTTGATTTCCTCTTCATCTTCAACTTTAACCAGCACAATATTTCCGTCATCAGTTTCTTCAACATAGTAAATCATACCTTCATCAGAATCGATTTTGTGAAGTACTGCATACAAAATATCATCCATATGAAAAGTAGCTTCTACAATTAGCTTTTCTAACTCTCCATCCTCGTTCATCAATTCAATTATATTATCTTCCATACTATCTCCTTCGATTACTCGCACGCTGCATATAACTTGACAGAATCTGGACTGCGGCTAATTTGTCGATAACTTCTTTTCTCTTTTTTCTTTTAACGTCGGCATCTATTAACATTCTTTCAGATATGGTTGTGGTAAATCTTTCATCCTCAAGCTCTATAGGCAAGTTGAAGTGCCTTTTTAATTTTTCTACAAATTCCAGCACTTTTTCTCCCTGTATTCCTACAGTTCCATCTAACATTTTAGGGATACCTGCAACTATTTTAGTAACTTGATATTCATCGATTATTTTTTTCAGTTCATTTAAATCATTTTTTATATTCGTTCTTTTTATTGTAGTAACACCCTGTGCAGTAATCATCAATAAATCACTTACAGCTACTCCAATAGTTTTATCGCCCACATCCAAACCCATCAATCTGTCCATAAAAACCTCACACAATTTTGATATAAAAATCCGTGCATTCACCTGCGCAATAGCTACATAAGACACACTTTTCCATATTGACAACACATTTATCATCAATTATTTGAAGTGCATTTTGTTTGCATTTTTTCACGCATTTTCCGCATCCAACACACCACTCTTCTATTACTAAAGTGCGTTTTTGATTTCTTATTTTATTTTTTATTTTAATATTTAATTCATTATTTTCTAAATAACTGATATTTGCATCTATTTCTTCAACAGTGCTCATACCTACTGCTATGGAGTCCACATAATTTAGACTGTTAACATATTTAAATGCTTTTTCAGCATCTTTAATTAAATGTCCTCCGCCATATATTTTCATTGCCATTATGAATTTATTATTATCTTTTGCTTTTTTTACAGCATCAGACATATCCTCAAAAGTACCGTCTTGAATTCCAATACCCTTATAATTAAATAGAGGAAATATAAATTCTATTTCTTTAAATTGCAGTGAATCCTTCACTGCTTCTACCCTGTGAGTGGAAATTCCAAAATATTTGATTATCCCTTGCTCCTTATATTTCATGAAACGTTCAACTGCCTGGTAATGTCCTAAATAATTGTTTCCGTTATCTTGTTCATGAAGCATAAAAACATCTATATAATCCGTATTCATTTCCTTTAATGCTTTATTGATACTATATTCTGCCGTATTCTTGTCATATGCATAGCTTTTTGAAGCTATGATTAGTTTATCCCTGTCTTTTTGTTTTATGAATTCTTTTAGTATTTTATAGTTATCATAAAGCTCTGCTGTATCAAAAAAATTTATTCCTTTTCCGTATGCGTAATTAAGAAGTTTTACCTTATTTTCATCAGTATCGAAATTTTGAAGATTGCTTAATGAAAGTGTTCCGTAACACAGCTTTGATACATTTTGCTTTTCAAATAAATTTATGTATTTCATAATCATATTACCGTCAGAAAAATATTTGGGACATTCCTTCAATAACTATCCCTCAAAGAGTCGCCGTATATTGAAGGTGTGTCCCCCACACGACGGGGACATTCCTTGAAAGTGTGACCCCAGAGGTTTTCTTTCTTTCAAGGTGTGTCCCCCTTCCGCTACAAGTCGATTACATTTAAGTAAACATTTAATATTTCTTCTAACAGTTCATCTCTTTCTATTTTACGTATTAAACTTCTTGCATTATTATGATTAGTTATATAAGTGGGATCACCGGACAATATATATCCAATAAGCTGATTATTAGGATTGTATCCCTTTTGTTTCAGCGACTGATAAACCTGAGAAATTATTTCTCTCGCTTCATTCAGTGATTCCATTCTGTAATCAAATTTTGCTGTATTATTTACATTACTATCCATTAAAACCACCCCTTAACATATGTCTACATTGTACTACAATTCTTTTATGAAATCAATTGTTATATTTGCTTATTAATTTTGCTTGTAGTTACTATTCATACCCACTAAGGGCTGTCATCCTGAGCTTAAGCGAAGGATCTCATCTTTTCAAGGAAGGGGGACACACCTCTACTATAGGGATAGTCTTTTAGGTAGAGGAATGTCCCCGTACTTGAGATTCTTCACCTACGGTTCAGAATGACACGCCGCTTCGCAGCTTATTCATAGCAATGACACGAGCTGTGCTCTGAAATTCATAACAACGACACGGGCTTAAGCCCTTATTATTTGTTTTTATTCATTATTTGCTTTTTAACTTCCTCTATTGCCTGGTCTATCTTTTCAGGATTTTTACCACCTGCTTGAGCAAAGTCCGGTCTTCCTCCGCCTCCGCCGCCTGCTATGGATGCAGCAGTTTTAACCATATTGCCTGCATGTATTCCGTTATTTACCAAATCTTTTGTAACAGCAGATACAAACAATACCTTATCACCTAAATCCGAAGCTAATATAACAGCACAGCTTTCGTTTTTATCTTTTATTTTGTCGGCAATTTCCCTTAATGAATTTGCATCTTTATCTTTAAATTTAACGGCAAACAATTTAATACCGTTAATTTCATCATATTTTTCAAGTATTTGACTCATATTATTTTTTAATATTTCATTGTTTAATTTCTGAATTTCTTTATCCTTTTCCTTAGATTCTTTTTTAAGTAAATTTACTTTACTTAATAGTTCATCCTTTGTTGTTTTCATGGATAATGATAACTCATCCGTCAAATTATGAATTTCATTTAAATATTCTATTGCTTTTCTTCCGGTTATTGCTTCTATTCTTCTTATTCCCGATGCTATACTTCCTTCGGAAACTATTTTAAACAATCCTATTTTAGCCGTTTCGTCAATATGGGTTCCACCGCATAATTCAAGGCTAAAATCCCCCACACTTACAACTCTTACCATCTCATCATATTTCTCATCAAATAAAGCCATAGCTCCTGATTTTCTTGCCTGTTCAATATTAAGGATATCAGTTTTAACCTGATAGTCAGACAATATTGCTTCATTTACTCTTCTTTCAATTTCCTTTAGTGTTTCATGGTCAACAGCTTCAAAATGTGTGTAGTCAAATCTCAGCCTATCTTCAGAAACATATGAACCAGCCTGATTTACATGGTCGCCAAGTATTTCTTTTAAAACCTTATGCAAAATATGTGTGCTTGTATGGTTCTTAGCAGTGTTTTTTCTTTGGTCTTTATTAACATCGGCAGTTATTTTATCTCCAACTGAAATACTTCCTTCTACTACATTTGTTTCATGTAAATAAATAGCATTATTAAATTTTTTTGTATCTGTAACTTTTGCTAAGCTTCCATTTGAAACAAATTCACCTGTATCACCCTTCTGACCACCACCTTCAGCATAAAATGGAGTTCTGTCAAGAACTATTATGCCTGATTGCCCTTCATTTATGGTATTTACCTGCTCAGAATCAACTATTATGGCAATTACTTCAGCATTATCAGTTAAATTGTCGTATCCGGTAAATATTGTTTTATCTGTATTTAGAGTAAATTCATTGTCCTTCCAGCCGGAAGCACCGGTGGACTTTCTTGCATTTCTTGCCATTTGTCTGTGTTCTTCCATAACTGAAAGAAATTCTTCTTTATTTAAACTAAAGCCGTTTTCATTAAGTATTTCATCAGTCAGTTCTTGAGGGAATCCATACGTATCATAAAGTTTAAATGCAGCTTTTCCATCCAATACTTTTTGATTGGTTTCTTTTAATGTTTGTATTTCCTTCATTAATAGTTCAAGACCTTGGTCAATGGTAATTTTGAATTTTTCTTCCTCAAGGCTTACAACTTTTAAAATATAGCTTTCTTTTTGAGATAACTCAGGATAAGCTTCCTTCCAATTATCTATTACTACCTTAACAGTCTTTGTTAAAAATTCATTATGTATACCTAAAAATTTACCTTGACGGATTGCTCTTCTTATTAAACGTCTTAAAACATAACCTCTTCCTTCGTTGGAAGGTATTACTCCGTCACCAATCATAAAAGTTGCTGCTCTTGAATGGTCACAGATTATTTTCATTGCTATGTCGTTTTGATTCTTTTGACCATAAGGAATTTTAGAAATTTCAGAAACCTTGTTCACAATATAAATTAGCGGCTCCACATCATATACTGTTGGTTTTCCCTGAAGAACTGATGCAACTCTTTCAAGTCCCATTCCTGTATCAATATTTGGATTTGGAAGTGGATGGTAAACTCCCTTTTCATCCTTGTCAAATTGTGTAAATACAAGGTTCCAAATTTCAATATATTTGTTGCAGTCACATCCCGGTTTGCAGTCAGGACAACCGCAGCCCTCTCTTCCTGTGTCATAATATATTTCAGAGCATGGTCCACTTGGACCTACTTCTAATTCCCAGAAGTTGTCATCCTTTCCCAGCCTTACAATCCTTTCCATAGGAATTCCAACTTTGGTATGCCAAATTTCTTCAGCTTCATCATCTTCCAAATATACTGTAACCCAAAGGCGGTTTTTATCAATTTTTAAAACTTCTGTCAACAGCTCCCATGCCCAAACAATTGCTTCTTCCTTAAAATAATCTCCAAATGAAAAGTTTCCAAGCATTTCAAAAAAAGTCAAATGTCTTGCAGTTAAACCTACATTGTCAATATCACCGGTTCTAACACATTTTTGACATGTTGCCATACGTTTTGAAGGTGGAACTTCAGCTCCCGTAAAATATTTTTTTAACGGTGCCATACCTGCACCAATAAGCAGCAAGCTTTTATCATTTTTAGGTATCAGTGAAAAGCTTTGCTCTGTTAAGTGTCCCTTACTTTTAAAAAAGTTCAAATATTGTTTTCTAATATTATTTATTGAAAATCTATCTAATTTATCCATAGTTCCTCCAGCGAAATAAGTGTCTTTATTTAGTGATTATAATGTATTCTTTCCCTCATTGTCAACAATAATTCACAAAAGCAGGGCTTAAGCCCTGCTTTAAAATTAATGACAGTGTATTTCGTCGTCTTCCGGTTTATAGTTTTCCAAACCTTTAATTTGCTTTTTAGTTTTTTGAGAATAATCATAAAGTGCTGACTTAACAGCCTGTTCTGCTAATACTGAACAGTGAACCTTAACAGGAGGAAGTCCTCCTAAAGCTTCTATAACTGCTTTATTTGTCATTTCTACTGCTTCATGGATGCTTTTTCCTTTTATAAGCTCAGTTGCCATACTTGAAGAAGCAATTGCTGAACCGCAGCCAAATGTTTCAAATTTTACATCCTCAATTATTTCATCATCATTTATTTTTAAATATATTTTCATGATATCACCGCATTTGGGGTTTCCTACCTGACCTACACCGTCTGCATTCTCTATATTTCCTACATTTCTTGGGTTTCTGAAATGGTCCATTACTATTTCTGTATACATTTTATTTTTCCTCCGATTACAGTATTAATTTTTTTTCAAATCTTCATCATTTTTTATTGGTGACATCGCTCTTAATTTAGCAATTATTTTTTTCATTGTTTCAATTGTAAAATCTATATCTTCTTCTGTTATTTCTTCGCTAATTGTAAAACGAATTGAGCCGTGGGCTGTTCCATGATCAAGCCCTGTTGCCAAAAGAACATGAGATGGATCTAATGAGCCTGAAGTACATGCAGAACCGCTTGATGCAGATATTCCTTCCATATCAAGCAATAATAAAATAGATTCACCCTCCACATATTTATACGAAAAATTAACATTGTTTGCAAGTCTCATTGTTGGGTGACCGTTAAGTATAACATCAGGAATACTGTTTTTTATACCTTCAATTAGTCTGTTTCTTAAAAGTGTAAGCCTTTTTACATGATTGTCAAAATCACGTGCAGCAATTTCAACAGCTTTTCCAAATCCTACAATATTTTGAACCCCTTCTGTACCTGCTCTTCTGCCTCTCTCTTGACCACCACCGTGAATAAAGTTGTCAATTCTTATTCCTTTTCTTATAAACATTCCGCCAATTCCTTTTGGTCCGCCAATTTTATGTGCAGACATGGATAAAAGGTCAATGTTTTGCTTTTGAACATCTATTTTTACACTTCCCAAAGCTTGAACCGCATCTACATGGAACAATACACCATTATCCTTAGCAATTTTACCTATTTCTTCAATATGCTGTATTGTACCTATTTCATTGTTTGCAAACATAATTGAAATAAGCATTGTTTCAGGTCTGATTGCTTCTTTAAGCTGTTCTAAATCAATGAGCCCATATCTGTCAACATCAAGATAAGTAGTTTTAACTCCGAATTTTTCTAAATATTCACATGTGTGAAGTATTGCATGATGCTCTATTTTAGAAGTAATTATATGGTTTTTGCCCTTATTGAAGTTTGCAAATGCAACTCCCTTTAAAGCCCAGTTATCTGATTCAGTGCCGCCTGCAGTAAAATATATTTCTTTTTCTTCAGCATTTAAAAAATCAGCAATAGCTTTTCTTGATTTTTCTATGGCTTCTTTAGATTTTCTTCCTAATTCATACAGTTGACTTGAAGGATTTCCGTACAATTCATCGAAATATTGATTCATTTCATCGATTACTTCTTTTTTTACTCTTGTTGTAGCAGCATTATCAAGATATAGTTTCCTGCTCATTAGTTTTCCTCCGTTAAAATGTTTTTTTGTTCTTTATACATATCAGCTAAAGTTATATTGTCAATAACATTATTTATACTGTTTTCAATTTTTTCAAATATAACCCTTGTAGCACAAATCGATTCCCTGGAGCAAACTTCTTTGCTAATACAATCGGATGTTGTTATATCTCCTTCAAGTGTTCTAAGTATCATACCTACAGTTATTTCCTTTGGATCTCTCGCCAAAAGATAACCTCCCTGCGGTCCCCTAACAGTGTCTATATAACCATCTTTTCTTAATTTAGCAAAAAGCTGTTCTAAGTAACTTTCTGATATATTGTATTTTTCTGATATTTTTTTAAGAGAAACAGGTCCTAATCCATAATTAATTGAAAGTTCAAATACTGCCTTCAGACCATATCTGCCCTTTGTAGATAAAATCATTTCCGTTCTCCTTTCATACAATCCCGACTGTTTCAGTAGGGTATAATTTATTATAAAATACCCTACTAAATTTGTCAACATTATTTCTAAATAAAAAAACAATAATTGGGGACGGTTCTTTTTGATTGATAATCAATCAAAAAGAACCGTCCCCAAAACTTCGAAATCTTATGGTAACAATTTATATACATAGGAACCGCTTCTGTTCATACCGCTGTAAACATTGCTTACAGGGAATTTTCCCTTGCATTCATTTAAAACTATATCCAAAGTTTTACGGTCATTTGCTTTTATGCACAAGTCACATTCATTCCTGATACTGAATGGTGTTTGGGTCAATTTTATATTTTTCACTCCAAATCCTTGCAGTCTGCTAAATGCAGCAATAGCATAATTTCCGTGGATAAATGTAATAATATATACTTCCATAATTCCACCCTCTTCCTATTTTCTAATACTATTTTATTAATATGTTCAAAGAAGGTTCATGGATACTATTTAGTTTATTTGTATTTCTTTTGCTTCCTCAGGCTTAAAATCATTTCTTAAATCATAAATGTTGTGTGATGTGAAATCTCTTAATTGCCTGTCACCTAATGAATAACACCTCATAAATCTTTTTGCATTAACTACAGTCCAATGTTCAGCATCCCATGTAAGATATCCGTCGTCGTCGGTTTTCTTTTCATGCAATATTAAATCAATCTGTCTGTTTCCATCTGCCATTAACTCAATTAAGTCCTGTGTAGTAACTTCTAATTCCTTCTTATTGATTAAATCATATGCTTTCATAATCCTTAGCCTCCAAAACTCTTATCAGATATTATTTTGAAGTTATCCCCCTATATTAATTTAGATATTTATGTTCTTCATCATTTTCATAAATATTTAATTCATCTTTCAAAAATTCCAAATTAGATTCATAATCCTCTTCTGAAATCTGGTTGTTAAATAGCATTACGTCTAATTTATTTTTACGGTCTTCAAACAAGAATATTTCCTTGCATGGCCATACTATATTCTTTTTCTTTTCATATTTTGACTTTAACAGTTCAATATTTATTTCATCATTCTGCAAATCAACTATTGTCCCCATTAAATAAAATTTATTAATAGTGATTTGCTTTTTTTCAAATAGATTTCTTGTTTTTTTAATAAACAAAAAATGCTCTCTTTTGATTTCATAGGAAACATCTTCATTTAACATGTCTTGTTCTAAATCCGTATTATAAAATTCAACATGAATGTCATACATTAAATCTTTGTCTAAATCATCAAAATTAATTTTACTGTTTATTATATTTTCAATATTTGGGTCGGTAATTTTTCCTAACAGCTTAAACATAATGGTCCCCCCTTACTGTCTCAAATACTCCAAAAATTTCTTAATTTTACTTTCATAACCTGATTCTTTCGGCTCGTAAAACTTAGTTTTTATTGTTTCAGGCATGTACTGTTGCTTTACATAAAACTTTTCATAATCGTGGGGATATTTATAGTTTATTCCCCTATTTAGATTTTCAGCACCTTTATAGTGTTTATCTTTTAAATGTAATGGTACTTCGTGGGATTCATTTTCTACAGCTTTCATTGCTTTATCAATTGCAATTATACTTGAATTGCTTTTGGGTGCACATGCAATATAAACTGCAGCTTGGGCTAAGATTATCCGTCCTTCGGGAAAACCAATTATTTCTACTGCCTTGAATGCGTTAACGGCAACTTCTAATGCTCTTGGGTCTGCATTTCCAACATCTTCAGAAGCACAAATTATAATTCTTCTTGCTATGAATTTAGGGTCTTCTCCTGACTTTATCATTTTAGCAAGCCAATAAACTGCTGCATCAGGATCAGAGCCTCTCATGCTTTTTATGAATGCAGATATTGTATCATAATGGTTATCTCCATTTTTATCATAATTTAGCTTCTTTCTTTGAATACATTCAGATGCAATATCTATATCAATTTTTATTATTCCGTCAATTTCAGCGGTTGTTTCCACCCCAAGCTCTAAGGCATTAAGTGCACTTCTTATATCACCGTTTGAATATTCTGCAATATGATTCATGGCATCTTCATCAATTTCTACTTTTCTGTTACCATAGCCTCTTTTATCCGTCAATGATTTTTTAATAACATTTTTTATATCCTCAATATCAATATCTTTAAATTCAAATACCAAGGAGCGTGAAATCAAGGCTGAATTAACTTCAAAATATGGATTTTCAGTAGTTGCACCAATCAATATTATTGTACCATTTTCTACATAAGGAAGCAAGGCATCCTGTTGAGCTTTATTAAATCGATGAATTTCATCTATAAAAAGAATTGTTCTTTTATTATAAATTGAAAGCTCGTCAATAGCAAAGCTGACTTTTTCCTTTATATCCTTAATGCCGCTGGTAACGGCATTAAGTGTTGTAAAATTATTGTTCGTTGTATTTGCAATAATTTTAGCTAAGGTAGTCTTGCCCGTTCCGGGAGGTCCGAAAAAAATTGCAGATGTAAGTTTGTCAGCTTCAATTGCTCTGTTTAAAATTTTACCTGCTCCTACAATGTGCTTTTGTCCCACAAATTCACTTAAGTTAACAGGCCTCATTCGCTCAGAAAGAGGACCTTCTTTTTTTATGGAATTTTCATATTGCATTTCAAAAATATTCATTATTTATCGTTCCTTTTTAAGGTGTGTCCCTTTCCAAATTGGGTACATTCCTCCTGCCGCCAAAGACTTTCTCTAAATAAGGAGGTGTGTCCCCATACCAATTTACAGCTTCTTTCCTACAGTAAATTTTAATACAT
>CAZCTI010000014.1:0-5944 GCA_964501385.1 uncultured Clostridia bacterium | reverse complement strand
AGGTGTGTCCCCATACCAATTTACAGCTTCTTTCCTACAGTAAATTTTAATACATTCTTTTTCATTTCATTTTTATCATAAGCCTTTAATAGAAAAAATGAAATTACTAATGAAAACAATGAAGCAACAGCAGATATTATATCCTTATTAGGACCCTTTAATATCATTTGAACCACAAATACAGTAGCTATCATCAACAATAAAGGAAGTCCGTATAAAACCACAATATGCTTTAACATCACTTCATTTTCTGCTTTAATTTCCACATAATCCCCAACATTAATGTCCTGTTCTTCTGGAATATCTGTTTCAAATATTACACTGTTAACTTTGCAGGCTGAGCTGCAGCTTTTGCAGCTGTCCCCGCATGCCGAAACTCTCTTTACAGAAATAACAGCCTTATTTCCATCTATTTTTTCTATCTTTCCTACATTATCCATTATATCTTCCTTTCAAAAACATTTAATCATTTAACATAATTTTTAGCTCATTAAGCTGTTTTTGTGTTACCTCGCTGGGTGATTCGGTCATCAAGCATGAAGCACTTTGTGTTTTCGGGAATGCTATAACATCCTTTATACTGTCGCTGCCTGTCAAAAGCATCATAAAACGGTCTAATCCAAATGCAATTCCTCCATGGGGCGGCACACCGTACTTAAATGCTTCCAATAAATAACCGAATTTTTCCTGAGCTTCCTCATCCGTAAAACCTAAAGCTCTAAACATCCTGTTTTGCAATTCCCTGTTTGTAATACGAATGCTTCCGCCTCCTATTTCATCACCGTTTATTACGATATCATATGCTTTTGCCCTTACTTCTCCCGGGCTAGTTTCTAATTTATCCAAATCTTCATCAACCGGTGATGTAAAAGGATGGTGCTTAGCCACATATCTATCTTCTTCTTCACTGTATTCAAACAATGGAAATTCAGTAATCCAAACCAACTCAAATTTATCTTTGTCAATTAAGTTTCTTTCTTTTGCTATTTCAATCCTTAAAGCACTAAGTGCAGTATTTACTGCTGATTCATTGTCAGCAACAATAAACACTATATCTTTTTCCTTAATTTGTAGAATTGACATTAATTCACTAATTTCACTTTCGCTTAAAAATTTAGCAATCGGTGAATCAAATGAATTGTTTTCATATTTAAACCATGCTAATCCCTTTGCACCGTGTGTTTTAACAAATTTTTCAAGCTTAGAAATTACCTTTTTAGAATAATCTTCTGAAGCACCGTCAATTTTTACGCATTTAATTAAGCCGCCATTGTCGTAGGTAGTTTTAAATGCATTAAATTCAGAATTTTTGAATACTTCAGTAATATTTTTAAGCTCATATCCAAAACGAAGGTCTGGTTTATCGCAGCCGTATTTATCCATGGCTTCATTATACGACATGCGTCTTAATGGAAGCTTAATATCTACATTTCTTACTTCCTTGAATATTTTTTGAATTAATTTTTCATTTATTGACATAACATCTTCTGCATCAACAAAAGACATTTCAATGTCAACCTGAGTAAATTCAGGCTGGCGGTTAGCCCTTAAGTCCTCATCTCTAAAGCATCTCACTATCTGGAAATATCTGTTCATCCCTGAAACCATCAATAATTGCTTATAAAGCTGCGGTGACTGAGGCAATGCATAAAAATTGCCTGTGGATACTCTGCTTGGCACCAAATAATCTCTTGCCCCTTCAGGTGTGGGCTTAGCTAAAAATGGTGTTTCTATTTCATTGAATCCATTGTCGTATAAAAAGTCTCTTATTACCTTTGAAGTCTTGCTTCTCATTAAAAGATTTTTTTGCATAAATGGTTTTCTTAAATCGAGATATCTGTATTTTAAACGCATTTGCTCAGAAACATCATCATTATCCTTTATATAAATAGGAGGAGTTTCGGCAGTATCTAAAATCTTAAGCTCCTGGGCATACACTTCAATATCTCCTGTAGCTATTTCAGAATTTTTAGATTGTCTTTCAAAAACCTTTCCTTTTATTGCAATAACAAATTCACTTCTTAAACTTTCAGCTTTTTCAAATGCTTCCTTATTAACATCCGTATCAAAGACAATTTGAATTAAGCCAGTAATATCTCTTAAGTCAGCAAAAATAAGCCCGCCTAAACTTCTTCTTTTTTGTACCCAACCCATAAGCACAACTTCTTTGCCTATGTGATTATTGTTTAACTCTCCGCACATATTTGTTCTTCTTAATGTTCCCATCGTTTCCATAGCATCCTCCATTTTTATATACACAGTCTCCGTTCACCAAAATATATGCTACCTTTGGTCGCAAATTTTGGGAACTCGTTGCGGTTGACCTACCGCCATCTGTTCATCGCTATCGCTCGAACATATGTGGTTAGGGCTTACACAAAAATAAACTCGTCCCCTGACTTAGGGACGAGTATAACCCGCGTTGCCACCCTATTTGGACTAAAAGTCCCTCTCAATTAATGCTGCTTTAATGAGGTGTCTTCACCATAAGTTGATAACAGGCTCCCATCGTCCCTGTCTTGCTTTAATCATTGCTTAATGACTACTCTTCCCCAGCAATTTATTTACAATAAAATTACCACACCATTTTTACTTTGTCAACATTAAATTAAAATTAAAAATACGAAAAATTTTTCTTCTATAATTGTTCACTGTTCATTGTTAAATATTCATTGTTCACTGCTACTTCCTGTCAAATCATCTAATGTTTTGAATGTGTATCCTAATTCTTTCCACCTTGTTAAAAGCTCATCTAATATTTGCTCATTTGTATTAGAGGTGCTGTGAAGGAGTACTACTGCCCCTGGATGAATGCGAGGAATAAGTTTGCTGAATGCATGTTCCTTTGTAGGTTGTTTGTCTTTGTACCAATCCACATACGCAAGACTCCAAAAAATTGTTTTGTAACCTAATTCATCTGCCATCTTTAAATTATTTTCATTGAATTTCCCCTGGGGAGGTCTGTAATATTTGGGCATATCCTCACCCGTTATTTCCTTATATAATTCTTCTAAAGATATTAGCTCTTTCTTAAATGATTCTCTGTCTGAAATCAATGACATGTCAGGATGGTGGAATGTGTGATTTCCCACTATATGACCATCCTCAACCATCCTTTTGACAAGTTCAGGCTCCTTTTCCAAATAATGTCCTACTAAAAAAAACGCAGCTTTTACATCATGATTTTTCAAAGTATCAAGAATCTTTTCTGTATTCCCATTTTCAAACCCTGCATCAAATGTAAGATAAATATTTTTTTCATCCGGCTCTCCTACATAATATGCATTGTATTTTTTCAAGTAATCTTTTCCCGCATTACCCATGGGTGCTGTTCCCTCTGCATTGAATTTAAGACCCCAATTAGATATATTTGCTGAAACTGTTACGGAAAAATTCTTAAAAATATTGTATATTAACAAAAACAAAAGCACTAAAAACACTATCATTATAATCATAAACTTTTTTTTGCTCATATGTATTATCATATATCTCACCCCTTTATTTATTTATATATATAAACAGGCTTAATATGACTTTTTCATTAAATTATTAATAAACATTTTTTTAAAAATAACTAAAAAAAATTACTTTGACAATAATAAAACAAGTTTTGACATAATAATTAAAATACACTATAATAGCATACGTTAATAATAATTTGGAGGTTTTAAATTGGAACACATATTGGAAACAGCAGTTCATTATGTTGCTTATACATTGGAATTTGTAAGCGTTATAATTGTAGCTTACAGTGCAATAAAAACATTAGTTAAATATCTTATGACAAAGTTTGAATTTACTGACAAACAAGCGAAAATAGAGTTTTCAAGAGCGTTGGAAATGGCTTTGGCATATATGTTGGGGGCAGAAGTATTAAAATCACTTATAGCTCATTCAAAAGAACAATTGATAACTCTTGGAGCATTAATACTAATGAGAGCAGCTATAGCACTTATAATTCATTTTGAAACAGAAGCAGATGCCAAACACTGCGAGCATTAATTTTAAATAATACAACTAAGACGAGCTTATAATTATAAGCCCGTCTTTATTTAATAGCCTCTAAAAATACTTTTTCGATTTTTTCTTCGGTAGGTACCCCTTCATGCATCTTTACACCATCCACAAAAAATGTTGGAACATAATAATAATCGTGAGCACTTGCTATTTTTACTTCTTTGTTTTCATCTATGTATTCTAATTCTACATTAGAATACTTAGGATTAGTTTTTAATTCATCAATCATTTTGAAAGCTTTCCTGCAATGTGGGCAACCCTCCATATAAAACACTCTTATTTTTTTCATTTTATACTCCTAATAATTTTTTCTTTTTATTAATTATTTCATCAATCCGCTTTGAATATTCTTCTAAGCTTTTAAAATTACGTACAGGCTCGTGCTTGTTTTCACCTGTAATTATTTTGCTTGAAGCACCTAATCCGCAGGCAAGTATTGTTTCCAACTCCTCAATTATAACCATGTTATAAATAGATTCATTGCCTTCTTTTGTATAACCAATATTTTCAGAATTACCTTTTATATTTTTTTGCCTGTACATATAATATGGCTTATACCCCTTATCATCACATACTGTTTTAACCACATCATGCATTTTATTTATAAGCTCATAATCCTTATACAATTCAATACTTTCTCTTGTAAGTAAAGAATTCTTTTTATAAGCCAATGAGTGGACAGTAATATTTTCAGGATTTAAATCTGCAACAATTTCTATTGTATTTCTTACATCTGACTCATTTTCTTCAGGTAAACCTAAAATAATATCCATATTTATAATTTTAAACCCTATTTTCTTTGCCATCAAATACTTTTTGACAATTTCATTGCTCTTGTGATTCCTCCCTATTAAAGATAATGTTTTATCATTCATAGATTGAGGATTTATGGATATTCTGTTTACAAAATTGCGTTTTAAACAAAATAGCTTATTTTCATCTATGGTATCAGGTCTCCCCGCTTCAAATGTAATTTCTTTTATATTTGACAAATCATAATATTTCTTTATTGAATCGAAAATTTTGTTTATTTGCTCTTCGTTTAATACAGAAGGTGTTCCGCCCCCAAAATAAATTGTATGTAAATTAAGTGCTTTCTCCTGTGCAAGTTCAATTGTATTTTCAATTTCATATATTAAGGTGTCAATGTAAGAATTTATTTTTTTGTCAGGACAATTTACATATGATGTAAATGAGCAATAACTGCACTTTGAAGGGCAAAATGGAATACCTATGTATAAATTATAGTTTCTATTATTTATTTTTTCATCAATATATTTTTCTTCTATTTTTAGTATATCCCATAAAAGCTCTATTTTTTCTTGTTTTACTTCATATGTGTTGCGGAGAATATAATTTATTTCTTCATCCGTTTTTAAGTTCCTTTTTGCAGTGATTAAAATTTTAACCACTCTCACACCGGTCAATATTCCATAATCAGGACAAATATTGTAATAAGATTTAAGAACATTGTGTATTGTTTTCATTACCAATGTTTTTTTTAGTTTCTTAGGGCTGTATTTTTCCAAAATAATATCATCTTTAGATAATTCTGATTCATACAGCAATTTATCATCTAAATAAAGAAGAGTTCTTGCACTTAACTCATTAAGGTATGACACAACACATAGACCTTTGAAATCAAAAAAACTTATATCCTTTATTTCATATTCTTCGTTTAAATCAAATACTCTAAGAGCATTCCTTGCTTCATATTCATAATCATGACCTGAAAAATAAAATTTTATCATTTTACACCTGAGATTCTTCACTGCGTTCAGAATGACACGCTGCTTCGCAGCTTATTCATAGCAACGATAGTTACACATGCCTAATTTACAAATGGATTGTATTGTTTTTCTCTTTTTATTGTCGAAGGTGACATGTGACCTGGGTATACTATAATATCATCATCATATTTAAATAT
>CAZCTI010000013.1:19681-24139 GCA_964501385.1 uncultured Clostridia bacterium | reverse complement strand
AAATAAATGATACAATAACAAATTTACTTCCAAATTTAGATGCCATTGAAATTAGCGGAGAAAAAGAAAGCAAAAAATATATGGACAGTGTAAGGGTAAGCTTAAAACAAATAGTAAGCCCCATTATCGTTCAGGAAATCAACAAGCAAATTGATGCAGCATCTATTTCACCCGGAACTGAGGAAGCTGCTTTATTTGATAAAATGATTGAAATTATAATTGAGAAAAATGATGAATATGACAGAATAATTTTTGATACAGCTCCAACTGGACATACCGTAAGACTTCTGTCGCTGCCTGAGCTATTAGGAGCATGGCTTGATACTTTAATACAAAAAAGAAGCAAGTCAGTGAATCTTATGTCTATGGCACTTAAAGGTCAAAAAGCATCTGATAAGGATTTGGAAAGTGATGAAGTTATCAGTATATTAAAAAGAAGATATGACAAAGTGCTTGCAGCAAAAAAAATTATGATGGATAATCACCAATTATCTTTTATATTTGTCATTAATGCAGAGAAGCTTCCTATTGATGAAACTGTTAAGGCAATTAACATATTAGAAAAATACAATATAACAGTTAGCGGTATTATAGTCAATAAAATACTTCCTGATAATATGCAGGATGAATTTTGGATTAGTAAAAAAGAACAAGAACAAAAATATTTAAATATTATAAAAGAAACATTCAAAGGCAAAAAAATAATAACACTTCCACTTCTTAAAGAAGATATGAAGTCAAACAATATTGGAATTATTGCTGACAACTTTGCAGAAAGTGTTAAGAGTTAGCTTTTTTTCTTTTTCCTATTTTAGACAATGAATATGAAATAAAACAACAAGCAATCAGTATTACTAAATTAAGCAAATAATCAAATGTAAATACAAAGCCGGGGAATATAGAAATAATAGAGCCTAAAACAAGACCGATAATTGCATAGTAAGTAATTCCATACGCTTTCTCAAAAAGTATGCTTATTATTTTTGCAAATAATAATATACTGAGCACAAAACCTATTCCAAGATAAATAATCAAAACTATTTGTATGTTAGAAATGGCACTTATAACTATTTCATAGGCTCCCAAATACATAAGTATTATGGATGCACTAACTCCCGGTATAATTGTCCCAAAGCCTATTATAATACCATAAATAATCAAATGCAGAGGACTTGTACCTGCATCGTTTATAAAATTTACTGCATTACTTTCATAATATGCAGCCAATAATGTAATTCCAAAAGATAAAATAAAGGTTATTAAATATTTTTGTTTATAACCTTTTTTATTTGCTTCTTGAATTACAAAAGGTATAGTACCTAACATCAAGCCTACAAATGCATACCTGATTTCAACTTCATGAAAAATAAATAAATACTCGATTATTCTGCTGAATATTAATACTCCTACAGCTCCTCCTATTCCAACAGGCGTAAAGTATAATATATTTTCCTTGAAATTTTTTGTAAAATGGGCAATAAAATATGTAATTTTATCATACAAACCAAATATTACAGCTATAGCTCCACCGCTTACTCCCGGAGCTATAGCCCCTGCACCTAATGCCAAACCTTTTAAAAATCCGGACATAAAATTCATTTAATCACTCACCCTATTTAAGTAAAATAATTAGTCTTATTTAATTATATAGAAATATTCTAAGATTATCAATAAATAATTAAGATCCTTCGCTATCGCTATGGATGACATCCTTAAAGTATGAACAATAACTTAATTATGTCTTACAACTTCAAATCTTTCCATCTGGTATTTTTCTGTTGGTGAAATGCCGGCTTTTTTGAGTGCTATTGAAACTTGCTTTTCTGCTGTGTCAATTCCTTCTAAGTTCGGCAAAAGCAACCCTCTTTTGTTTCCCTTGCTAACAATTACACCATATTTTGTTGGATTTAATTCATCCATTGATTGAATTTTTTCCGCTTCCCCAAGTACATCAACGCTGTAAACTATTCTGTTAAGTTCATCTTCCGTAACAGGATAAAAACGTGGGTCTTCTGCACCGGCACTTATGGCATTTTGGATAATTTCATCAGCAATACTTTCTGTTGTTGGAGAAATGGTTCCTAAGCACCCTCTCAAATTTCCGTCTAATTTTAAAGAAACAAAGACACCTGCTTTAGTTTTTAAAAGCTCTTCACTTAAATTATGAGACTTTTTAATTGTTTTGCGGTTAATAACATAGCTTTCCAATGTCTGCCTTGCAAGTCGAACATATTCATCCTCTTCTGACTTTAGAGATTCTACCCTTTTCATTTCGTTTTTCAGATATATTTCATCAAAGGAGCGTCCTTCATCAATACCTGTTACTTCAAAAGCTGCAACAGCATAACCTACCCCAAATGGTCCTTCATAGGACAGAAGCTTTGAGTTTAAACTTTTTTTGTCTAATGCACCTGCCATAATAATAAATGAGCGAAGTCCACACTCAGCTGCAGATTCGCAAAAATCTTCATCAAATTTAAGAAACTCCAAAAAGTTTGCTGTATTCATAGCCTTGGTTACTTCCCTATCAAATATGGGTCCTTCTTCTTTGTAACCATAAGGTCCTTCATCCTTAAGCATATGAGACAAGTCTCCGCTGCTTATAAATACAATTTTTTTATTGCTGCTATCTGTTATTTCGCCTATACATTTACCAAACTTATAATGTTCTAAATATGATAATCCGGAAATGGATATACGTACTAACTTATAGTCATTATAATATTTGTTTACAAAATAAAGAGGAACCATTACACCATGATCTAATGATTTATTTTTTTCACCTAAAGTTCCGGCAGGAATTCCATGGGCTTCTGCTTCTTTTGAAATTTTCAAAGCTAATTCCATATCATAATCTGCTTCAATTAAAACATCTCCGTGACCAAATTCCCTGAAATTGCCCTTGGAGCCCTTTCCGGGCGAAATATGGATATAGTCGGAATACATTATTGAATGAGGAGTAGTAACAATTATTGTATCCGGCTTAATTTCAGCAATACGCTTAGCAACATTGTGATACGCATCAATTGTTTTTTGAATTTTCCTTTCTTCTCCTCCTCCTATTTCAGGAATAATCAAAGGAGGATGAGGAACAATAAAACTTGCAATTATGGGCATAACTTCAACTCCTTTCATGCAGTATGCATTTTAATTGCTTTTTTAAATATTATATATCCTATTATAAACATAAAACTAATCATCAATACACCAAATTTTGAGCTGCCTGTAAGCTGAGTTGTAATTCCCATCAATGTTGTACCCGTAAAGGATGCACCCTTGCCAAATATATCATAAAATCCAAAATATTCGCTGGATTTTTCCTTTGGTATTATTTTTGCAAAATAAGAACGTGACAAAGCTTGTATTGCTCCCTGAAAAACAGCTACACAAACAGCCAAGAACCAAAATTCCCAAGCCTTATCAAGCTGCAGAGCAAATAATGTAATCAAAAAATAACCTAAAATACAAACACTTATTAAATTTGTCGTTTTATATTTTTTTGATAATTTCCCGAATATAATTGCAAATGGAAATGCAATCACCTGAGTTAAAAGAAGTGCTAAAAGTAAATTGTTGTCGCTTATTCCAACATCCTTGCCGTATGATGTTGCCATCCCTATAATTGTATCTACCCCATCTATATAAAAGAAAAAAGCAAGCAAAAATACAAATATTTCCTTATGCTTTTTCACATCCTTAAAAGTTTGTCCAAGACGTTCAAATGCTTTAATCACGGGATTGTCATCAACCTCTATGTAATTTAGCTGCTTATAATTTTTAAGGAGGGGCAAGCTTATTAAAAACCACCACAAAGAAGTAAGTATAAATGCTATTCCTGTTGCTACAGAAGCAGTAAGTCCAATTTTACCTGCAAACAATATTAATAATAAACTTATGGTAAAAGGAATGCAGCTTCCTATATAACCCCATGCATAACCGTGGGATGATAATAAATCCATCCTGTCATCAGTTGTTACATCTGACAGCATTGCATCATAAAATATTAAACTTGACGAAATACCAACTCTTGCAAATACAAACAATGTTAAAAACATTATCCAGGGAACCGGCAGAGAAAGTGCTGCACACCCAAGTACTCCCAGCATTAAGAACAATGTAAACAAAGGTTTCTTGTAACCCTTTGTATCTGCCAAAGCCCCTAAAATAGGTCCTAATATTGCCACTATCAATGTAGAAGTAGACATGGCATATCCCCAATAGGCAGTTGAATTAGCAGGTGAAACACCGTCTAATGAAGCAATATTTTTGAAATAAATAGGTATGATTGTTGATATAAGCAAAATAAATGCGGAATTAGCAACATCATATAAAATCCAGTACTTTTCTAACTTAGTTAATTTTCCTTCAGATTTACTCATAATATCCACCTTATAATTGCATATTTTTTGAAACATTCTGATTTTAATTCTTTATGCCCGCAGAGACTTTCCCAAGTAC
>CAZCTI010000013.1:9852-19581 GCA_964501385.1 uncultured Clostridia bacterium | reverse complement strand
AGGTGTGTCCCCCTTCTAAATATATTATATATTTAATGATTTTACAAGCAAAAGAAAAACTGCTATTAAAAGCAGTTAGTAATTTTTAAAGTTCGACTCAACAGAGTTCACCCTATGTAGCGAAGGGCACAGGGTTTTAAAGATGAAATTCTTCACTGTTGTTCATATTATATAAGATGGGCTTAACCAAAGTTTCTATTAAATCTTTCATTAATTTTTTCAGTTGTCTTACATGTCGGGAAACTAAAAGTTGTGTCCCTTAACATATTGTAATATTCGTCAATCAGCAAAGCACAAGGATTTATTGCTTCATTGTATAATTTAATTAATTCATGGTTTATCTCATTGCACTTTTCGTTGGGAGAATATTTTTTTATAAGGTCTATCTTATTATTGCTTCCTGAGACTTTTAATACCCATATCAATAATGCTCTTGGTACAGGCTTTGGTGCCACCAACAAATTCAAATAAAACTTCATTGACTTTAAAGCTTTAAGTATTTCTTCAGCTGATGTATCAGTGAAAAACTGTGAAATATACTTTGCACTATCAATACTCGGAGTTAGATGTGACGTTGGCTTAAATGTAATTGGATTTAAACTATCATTAAGCATTATAAATCTATCAAATTCTGTTTCAATTTCATTGTGAGAAATTTGGTTTTCTTTTTGCCTTATATATGGATGGCACTGACTGTCCAACATGTAGTGGCATATAAATCCTGCAATATAAGCAAAAGCCGTATTAAAATTATTACATGATAATATTTTTTCCCTTGCATTCTCAAAAAATATATCAGCATTATTTTTATGAATTTCGTTTCCTAATTTATTGACCTTGTTTGATTTTAAAGGCTTATAATAAAACAATATATCAGGGCCGTGCAATCCAATATTGAATAATTCCATATTTATATTGATGGAGTCTCTGATATCTATATTTAGTTCATTTAATACCTTTTTACCAAATGTGTAATGAGCGTATGTTGTAGGCATTTTCTGCACCTTTACTAAAATATACTTTTTCTATATATAGTACAAGTATATTATCAGTAAATTTATTAGTCAATAATTGTTTTATATTTCATACAAATCAGAAAACTCTATATGTATTTGCTCTTTTAAGTATTCGTTGTTATGCAATTTGTCATCAGTATACAAATAATAAACTGAATCTGTATTTTCACATGGCAGTTTTACTAAAAAAGCAATTTCCTCTCCATTACCATATAAATCAATATGACCTCCATGAAGTTTTATAAAAGACTTGCATAAATGAAAACTAACTGATAAATCTTTTATGCTGTTTTTATTAAGGTTGTCCATTTTATTTATTAAAAAATCTAATATCTTTTTATTTTTATTTATAAATGAAATAGTTATATTAATATTATTTTCAAAAATATGTAACTTAATAAACACTTCTTTTTCACCGGAAAATTTGATAGCATTATACAAGAGAATTAGAATTGTTTTTCGAATTTTAGCTACATCGCATGTTATAAACTTTTCTTCAATGTTGGTATCAAAAATAATTTTTTTATCTTTGATAATATTAGATACGTTAACGACAATGTCCTCAATCATTTCAACAATATTTACATTATTAACATTTAAACAAATTTGCTTTTCTTCGATTATTTTTAAATCCATCATGTTGTTTGAAATTTTAATTAATTTTAAACAATTATGCTTTATTGCATCAATACTTTTACTTAAATGCTTTTTATCTGAGACCTTTTCTTCCTTTATATAAAGTTCAATAAGTTGACTTTCTCCGTGAATATTACTGATAATATTGTTTAACTCATTATTAATATTTTCATATCCACCATGAATATAATCATCAGGTTGTTCTGCTGCCAAATCTTGAATTGCCACATTCAATGAATTGACAGCCTTTTCTGCAATTCTGCCCCTCAAATGAGGAAAGACAATTATTTTGTTTGTCTCAATCATTTTATCACCCCTTTGCAATAATATTTCATAGGTCTAAAATATATTTAATTCATTATAAATAAAGAATCAATTATAATCGAAAAAACTCACTTCCATGATTATATAGTAAATGATAAGTAGATTTTTGTCGAACTTTGCATAATATTATAATAATTTATTAAATATTTAATTTAACAAATCACCCTGAGGGTGATTACAAATTCCTAAATTTATAATATAATTATGTTAAATAATTCAATATAAGGGAGGCATTATGAAAAAATACTTTTTTGTCATAAATGTTTAATATAAATAATATATGGTATATAAATAATAAATTTATAATATAAAATTGGAGGGTAACTATGGCATTCTTAAATAAAATAGGTAAGGCAATAGGTGATGCTGCCGGCACAGCTACGGAAAAAGCTAAGGATTTTGCAGAAACAACAAAACTTAACAATGCTATTTCAGCTGAAGAAAAACAAATAAACCAATATTTTTTAGAAATCGGAAAATATGTATTTGAACAGGAAAGAAATAATCCTGAAAGTCCTCAAGCTGAAGTATTCGGCAAAATTACTGCATCTTTACGTAATATTGAAGAATTGAAAAGAAAAATTGCTGAAATAAAATTAGACAACAATTAGCAAATATGAGGATGAGCAATATGCATTATGTGTATTGCTCCATTTTTTCTAATTCCACTCTTCTCGGATATACACCTGCAATAAAAAACATATATTTTACCCCTATTAGTCAAAATTAAGTTTGGTCACACTTTCAACATACATTATTTCACAAGCACCGTTACCTGTATCATATCTTGAGAGGCTACTTTTCCAGTCATTATGGGTAAACTTCACATTAACCAAATATCCTTTTAATGTAATATAATCTTCCTTATGAACTTGTATAAGCTTTAATAATATTTCACGGTCTTTTGGAATTATATGTACATTAGCAGAATGTTTACGTATATATTCTCCGTCAACACAGCTTTGACAGTCATACCTGTAGTAATACCATCTACCTGATTGGCTGTAGTTTATACTGTCATCCATTTCCTTAGTATCTAACTCACCCCATACCAGCACTAAATCCATTGGAGAAACTTCAGAAGCCGCATCAAAAAAATAATATTTTTTATTTTTAACAATTGCCGAAATTTCATATTCAGCTAATATTTCTATTTTTACTGTATTGTTTTTTCCATCGTGATATATTTCATTATTGACTGAATTTATATGGGCTTGTACCGGGTCAGATATCAACGTAACTTCCTTGTTATTTAAACCTGGCAGGATTATAAATGCAATAACTACTATGATTAAAATTTGAATTATAAAAACTACTAATTCCCTTCTCATTAATAACCTGCCTTTCACGGACACGGATAAACTGATGAAACGTCTCAATATTTTTGCTTTATTTATTTGTCATATTCATATTTAACAACAAATAATTCTAATACTTCATATTTATTTTAAATTATTAATGTCCTTGATGTTGCAACAAGACTACAACTTCTGTGTGCACGCTCCAAGGAAACATATCCACCGGCTGTGCTTTAATAAGCTTGTAGCCTCCATGTTCAAGAAGCTTTATGTCTCTTGCCAATGTTGAAGGATTGCAGGACACATACACAACTTTGTCAGGAGCCATGTTGATTATAGTATCTATTACTTCTTTTTCACAGCCCTTTCGAGGTGGATCAACAATAGCAATATCTGCCTTAATATTTTTTTTGTATAGCTTTGGAAGTATTGATTCCGCTTTTCCTGAAAAAAACTCTACATTGCAAATATTGTTTCTATTGGCATTTTCCCTTGCATTAATAATTGATTGCTCAACAATTTCTACTCCATATACTTTCTTTGCTTTTTTTGCTGCCATTAAAGAAATGGTGCCAATGCCACAATAAATATCGAAGCATATATCATCCTTGCTAATATCTGCATACTCAATGGCAGTTTGGTATAGTTTTTCTGTTTGAAGTGGATTTATTTGGAAAAATGTTTCAGGAGATATGGTGAAAATTAAATCATCTAATTTATCATTGATTATACCTTCCCCATAAAGTGTAATACTTTTTCTGCCCATAACTAAATTTGTATTTTTATCATTAATATTTTGCACTACTGTTTTTATATTTGGGACTAATGATACTACTTCTTTAACTAATAAATCCTTGTTTTGAAAACCCTCAATTGTTGTTACAATTATAAGCATTAATTCATCTTTTCGATTATTTCTGATTATAATGTTTCTAATAATACCTTTTTTTGTTTTTTTATCATAAGCTTTGATGTTGTACTTTTCCATTAAATTTTTAAAAGCTTTTACAGCACTGTCCCCTTCATTTGTTTGAAGAATGCAGCCATCAATATTAACAGTATTATATGTACCTTGTTCATAAGGTCCGATTTGAATTTCATTGTTTTTTTCTGTTACAGAAAATGTTGTTTTATTTCTGTACCTATATGGTTCTTCCATACCTATGGTGTCATTTACGATAAACTCATCAAAGTTTAGTTGAGCCCTTTTAAATTCATTGATTACTCTGTTTCGCTTGTATTTAAGCTGCTCTTTATAATCCAAATGCATAAGCTGACAGCCGCCGCATTGCTCAAAATAACCGCAAGAAGGATTTATTCTTAATTTTGATGGTTTAACAATATTAATAATACTTCCTGCTGCATAATTTTTCTTTGAGTCAGTAATTTTTATTTTGGCTATATCACCAGTTATTGCACCATTTACAAATACAACAAAATTGTCAATCTTTGCAACACCTTGACCTGTGTGATTTATATCTATAATTTCAACTTCAATGATTTGTCCTGTTTCAAACATAATAACTCCTGTTATTTTTTAGCATTAACAAATTCGATAGCTTCCTTGCCGGTTATATGGTCAATATCGATTGCAATAACATGCGAACGTGTGCAGCCGTTAATTTCTTTTTGTTTTGCTTCTTCAGGCAATTCTCCTGAATATTTTTCTACTAAAGCTTTAAAACCTTCAAACCATTCATCGCCTTCTGCAATTCGTGCTTTACCAAAAGCAATAACACTGCGAAAATATGTAGTATATTCTTTACTTACTATTGTATCTTCATCTATCACAGCAAAAGATACCTTTGGATTTTTTTTGATAGAATCTATTTTATGTCCATCCTTTGCTGAATGTAAATATATTTTATCGTTGTAATATACAAAACTTACAGGAACTGCATAAGGATAATCTTCATCTCCAATACAAGCTAATACACCATTTGTACATCTGTCTAATACAGCCATTGTATCTTCAATTGATAATAGTTGTTTTATTCTTCTCATTTCTCTAAACATATTTTTTCCCCTTTTTCAATTATTTTAGTATAAATGATTTCTTTTTAATAATTTAATTATACAATTAATATTTATCTTGTCAATTAAATCAAAAATAGGGTACGATCTAATTGATAATCATTATCAATCAAAAAGAACCGCCCCCGTTTTTGGGATTTAATAAATAATTACCACAAAAGCCGCATTCCAATCTGTTATATTTCTAACTATGCTTACCAGTATAGGGTATTTGGCTTTTCATAATTGTTGACAATAATCGGCTTTCTCTGACGAACAACTTTTCCCCTTAAGCCAGTTTTTTCAAGCTGATACTTTGTAAGTTTCTCAACAACTTTACATTCAGCCATTATATCTTTAGTCTTTCCATTTCTTTTCATTTACAATTAAAGTATTTCCCTCCAATACTTCCAAGTCTGTTTCTTTACTAATATCTGCATACTCATTTTCTGCCAGCTCATATGCATCATGACCAATTATGTCTTCTAATTTCTTATTATAAAAGTCAGCTACAGCCTTATTAACAAATATGTATTTTAGATTTTCATCCTTCAAATAAATTAAGCTGTTATTAGCATCTATATATGTTTTTCTAAACTCATCAAAATTACTAATTTCATTACTTTGAGCTTTTAGTTTTCTATAACTTTTAAATATTAAAAATATCGCTGCTGATAATATAATCACCGTGCCGCATAATACAATATTAAGAATTTTTTCTACTTCATAAAAATCATCCCCCCCTGCTTGAGCATATGCAACAGGTGAGATAAATAAAGTAATACCTGTTATAATTATAACTATTTTCTTCATACCTTCTTTTCTCCAGTCTTAATGTAAGTATAATAGGTATCAATGTATTATTTGATTAACAATCCTATAAAAAGTATCGTTTGTATTTTAATACTATAATACAAATTTCGGACAAGGTTCGTCAAGGCAAATTAAAAAGTTTCTTATGTAATTAAGGGATGAACCCTGTGGTTCATCCCTCTGTTTTTGTGTTTGTACTAAAGTTAATGTGAGACAGTTCATATAAGTTCTCACTGTTTCAGTCTCCACTGTCCCATTATAAGATGAACATTCTTGTTATTGAGAATTCATCTATATCTTTGGATGTGTATTTTACTGTATATGGTCCTGTTTGTGTAACTCCGGGAAAGTATGATGCTCTTTTTGCTTTAGTATGTTCTTTAAAGCTGATTTCAACTTCAAACTTTTCAGGAATATCTATTTTACATGCTGAAATATGTTTTAGAGAATTTTTTACACCTTCTTTAATTAATTCACATGATAATTCAGGATTAATGCTGATTGTAGCTCCGCCTACACCATCCTTAACTGCCACTGTTTCAATTCCTTTGTTGAATTTCTTTGCTGTTTCACAAAGCATTTTATCGCCGCTTAAGAATACAACCGGCACTTCGTATTTTGCCGCAAGGTATGAGTTAATTACAAATTCTGAACCCACTTCACCGTTTACTTTAAAATAGTTATTGCCTCCATTCATTGTATGCGACAGCGGATTTCCATCGTATCCGGCTCCTGAGTGATATCCTATAAATATTGCTGCATCAAATGTTTCATCTAATCCCGCTACCATGGAATCAGGTGTAGATGTCCAGCCACGGCTTAGCTTTGCACATTTTGGTATTTTTGTAATATCTATATTTCTTGCTGAATCATGAGCATCCTTAATTAAAATTTCTTTTGCTCCCATAGCAATTGCACCTTCGCAGGCAGCCACTGCTTCTTTAGTCATTTGCTCTGCAAATTGTCTGTAATCGTGGTTACCAAGCTCTGTTTCGCTCCAATCAGTAACTCCGGTGATACCTTCAATATCTACACTTATAAATACTTTCATTTTTCCCTCCAATTATATTTTACTTATTAAGTAAGGCCAATATATTTTCAACCTGAAGCTTTACTCCTACCTTAAGGCATTCTTCATCAATATCAAAATACTCAGTATGTATTGATGATGTTATTCCTTTGGCAGCATTACCGCATCCCAAATGGAAAAATGCACCACCCTTTGCAGCAGCATCTATGAAATAAGAGAAATCTTCTGCACCAAGGCTTGGAAATTCTTTAAATACAACATTTTCTTTTCCTAATAATTTTTCCGCACTATCTTTAATAACATCCACCACTTCGTCATCATTAATCAAAGCTTGGTATCCGTCATAAAATGTTGTAGTTCCTTCTCCACCGAAAGCCATGGCAACACCATTAACTATACTGTTGATTCTATCCTTGGTGTAGCTTCTTGTTTCATCGTCTAAAGCTCTCAGGGTACCGGAAATTTTAACCTCATCTGCAATTACATTATCCTTTACACCACCAGATATTTTCCCAAGTGATATAACAACAGAGTTCAGCGGAGAAGTATTTCTGCTTACTATTGTCTGCAGTGCAGTTATTACATTGCCAGCCATTGCAATTGCATCGATGCCTTTATCCGGATATGCACCGTGAGAAGCTTTACCCTTCAATATTATATTGATGGAATCTGTTGATGCATTTAATTTACCGTATTTTAGCTCCACTTTTCCTGCATCTAAATAAGGCATAACATGGAGTCCTAAAACATAATCAACTGTAGGGTTTTCCATGCATCCTTCCTTAACCATTCTATCACCACCTCCTATTGTTTCTTCTGCAGGCTGAAAGAATAGCTTTACGTTTCCGTTTATGGATTCTTCAGAGTCAGCTAATTCCTTTATTATTTTAGCTACACCAAGCACTATTGTTGTATGGGCATCGTGACCGCATGCATGCATTACTCCAGGATTTACTGAGCAGTATGGTACATTATTTTTTTCATTAATTGGCAATGCATCAATGTCTCCTCTAATTCCAATTGTTTTTCCGGGATTTTTCCCTCTTATTATTCCTACAACTCCTGTTTCGGCACAAACATAATTTTCAATTCCCCAATGATTTAAATATTCGCGGATTCTTCCTTGGGTTCTTAACTCATTTTGGCTAAGCTCGGGATTCATATGAAAATCTCTGCGTATTGCCACTATTTCATCATATATTTCATTAATTCTTTTATTAATATACATAATTTCTCCTTTTCCAATTTGGGGACATTCATCTTACTCCAACGACTATCCCAAGTACGGGGCCATTACTTTATGGACTGACCCCAATGAATTACTTGCTATGAAGGTGTGTCCACCTTCCTTATTAGAGGTTTGTCCCTCTACCTTTAAAGCAAATAATTTAATATTTTGTATACCTTGTTATCCTTTATATAAACCCTTGGGGTTCTAATTGTTATACGGCACACTAATTCATTTTTGTTGGTTTGTGCCAACTTTGATGCTTCGTGAATATCAATTGTATTATTTTGTCCATCTCCGTATATTATAACTTCATCTCCAACCCTTGCTTCAGGTATATGAGTTATATCAACCATACATTGATCCATGCATATAACTCCAATGATAGGAGCTTTTTTCCCATGAATGGTTACAAATCCCTTGTCTCTCATATTTCGAGGGTAGCCGTCAGCATAGCCAAATGGCAATGTTGCAACAGTACTTGAATCTTGTGCCTTCCACAAATAATCGTAGCTTACCCCTTCACCTTTGTTCAGTGTTTTTATGTGATAAATTTTCGATTTGAATGTCATTGCTTGCTTTAATACAATAGAATCATCATGGTAGGACTTTAGACCATAAATAATTGCTCCGGGTCTGATCATATTTAATCTGTAATTAGGATAGTCAATGCCTGCAATACTGTCACATATATGTTTGTATTTAAACTTTCTTCCCTTTTCCTCCAATTGTTTTATTGCATTCATCAGCTTATTGTATTGAATTTCATCTTCACTTTCTCCCGCAAGAGCAAAGTGCGAGAAAATTCCTTCAACCTCTAAGTTTTTTAAATCAAACATTTTATCTATTTCATTGATACTTTCCTGTGAGTTTCTGTAACCTAAACGATTAAAGCCTGTATCATATTTAATCTGAACTAAGGGCCTCTTGTTGTATTTTAATCCTAATTCATCTAAAATCTTTGCTTGTCTATATGAAAAAATTGTTTGAGTAATATCGTTTTTAACTATATATTCCAAATATTCGTCAGGAGTGTAGCCCATTATAAATATTTTATAATCAGGATGATGTTTCCGTAATTCTAAAGCTTCAGTCAATGTTGCAACAGCTAAATAATCACCGCCGTTTTCCATAATTGCTTGTGCTATGTCTACAGCGCCATGCCCGTAACCGTTAGCCTTCACAACTGCTGCTATTGCCACATTCTCTCCCACTGTTTCTTTGATTTTTCGCATATTGTATGCTATGTTGTCCAAGTTAATTTCTACATATGTATCCCGCAATAATTCCATTTTTAGCTCCTTTAAAATATTTTATCATTCCCAAAATAATGATTTGACTTTGTCCAAGGAGAACCGTCCCCTCTGGTCA
>CAZCTI010000013.1:0-9752 GCA_964501385.1 uncultured Clostridia bacterium | reverse complement strand
CAAGGAGAACCGTCCCCTCTGGTCATTTGGTTCCGCTTTCTGTAAATATTACTTGTTTTAGGTCTGCATCTATAATAACATTAGTTCCCAATGCCATTGTAGGCTGAGGGAAATTGTGTCCTGCCTTAAAATTATATATTATAGGTATGTTATATCTTAAAAGAGTGTTTTCAAAAACTTCCTCCAATGGGAGATCTAAACCTCCTTCGTAAGCTTTTGTTTCTCTTTCGCAGTTAGTAAATGTTCCAAATATAATTCCCAAACAATCATCAAACTTACCTGCCAATGCCAATGATGTAAGCATTCTGTCTATTTTATAAATAGGTTCCCCCACTTCTTCAATGAAAAGTATTTTTCCTTTTGTATTAATTTCATATTTAGAGCCTAAGGTTGATGTTAAAAGGGTTAAATTTCCTCCTGTTAACAATCCCTCTGCTTTTCCTTTGTAAAAGCTTTTTAATTCTTCATCATTAGGATTGCTGTATAAACCAATGGGCTCATTTGTAAATATATTTTTAACTAAACTTTCACAAGAATATTGCTCAAACTCAACTTTTTCATTTTTTACTTTAGCAAAATTTGAAGTTGCCATAGGACCATGAAATGTTACCATATTGCAAATTTGATTAAAGGCGGTATGAAGAGCGGTAATATCGCTAAATCCTATAAATACCTTGGGATTTGAAGCTATTGTTTCATAGTTTAATAAATTAAGAATACGCGGAGTTCCATAACCTCCTCGCAAACAAATAATGCCTTTAATGTTTTCATCCTTAAAGGCATCGTTAACATCTTTAGCCCTTTCTTCATCAGTGGCAGAAAGGTGCCCGTAATTTTTATAACAGGTTGGAAACATTACAGGATTTAAGCCTAATGCATTTATTTTCTTTTCTCCGTTTTCTACGGATTTCATATCAGTGGCTGAGGAAGGAGCTATTACCGCAACCTTGTCCCCTATTTTCAATGATTTTGGTTTAATCATATTACTCCTTTCAATTTATGGGGACACACCTTTGATTGAATGGCTCCTGTGCGGATAAGGTATGTCCCCGAAATTTATTTATTCAGCAGCAGCTACATTTTCTTCACTTGTATCTGCTGTAAGAGGAACATCATATAAATCGTATAAAACCTTAATAATCTCCTCTCCATTGGGAATATAAAATGAATATTTTCCTAAATATTTCGCCTCACCCGGCAATATACTTGCAGAAAGGTTATCCGTAGAAAATCCTAATGCATCTTTTCCCATACCTAATAACTCTGTCAATGTAAAATTTGTTTCAACATGAGGATATACTGCACTTATTACACTTGGCAGCTTGAGACTCAATGATTTTTTAATGGCAGATTTCATAAACGCCTGCTGCATTTGTACCCTGCCTACATCTCCGTTAGGGAATGATGGATAACCGGGGTCTCCTGTTCTGAATCTTAAAAGCTCCATTGCCTTATCACCGTATATAATTTGATTTCCCGGCTTAATATCTATATAAAGAGGCGGTTTATCATATATATCGGTATATTTCATATGGATTGGCACATTTACTTCCACTCCGCCTATAGCATTTACTGCTGCTCTCACACCGGCATAATCAATAGCAACATATTTTTCAACAGATATGCCGGTTAAATCTTCCACCGCTTCTAAAAGTGCTTTGTAACCTTCTTCTTCACTTCCAAATACAGCATTCAATTTTTGCATATCCGAATACTTATCATATTTATCTCTTGGATAATAGGTATCTCTTGGTATTGATATAATGTTTGCTTCCTTAGTTTTTCTGTCAAAACTTGCAAGCATTATAGTATCAGATCTTGAACCTTCAAACCCTAACAGCAATGCATTAATACGATTACTATCACGCACTGCCTTTTCTAAGGGTGTTAAATTGTCAGCATTTTCATTATCTTCTACAATAGTATCTTCATCACCGGGTAATTCTTCCGCAATTCCTTCCGGTGATAAGAATTTCGAATAGGTAAATATTCCTGTTGTTATTACTACAGAAAATATTATTAAAGAAAATAAAAATACTTTAATAAATTGTTTCATAAAAGTCCGCCTTCTTTCAGTATTAATTATAGGTACTCATGTTTAAACCATATAATGAGTAAACCAAATTTTTTATTTTCTCATTATCGGGTATGTAAAATGATAATCCTTCCAATGTTGTTTCCATGCCGGGTAATGTGTTCGCATTAATGTTGTCAGTGGAAAATCCGACTAAATCACTTGCTAAGCTTAGTATATCTAATACATCAATGTTTGTTTCAACATGTGAATAAGCTTCCTTTATTAAAGCCGGCAGCTGCAAGCCCAAAGATTTTTTAACAGCAGATTTTAAAAATTTCTGCTGTGCTTCTATTCTCCCCAAATCCTGGTTGTCATATCCTTTTCTGTACCTTAAAAATTTTAATGACTGCTCTCCGTTTAAAATCTGCATTCCTTCAGCAATATCAATATATAAAGGAGGGTCATCATA
Organism: uncultured Clostridia bacterium; assembly: GCA_964501385.1. Lineage (GTDB taxonomy): Bacteria > Bacillota > Clostridia > Tissierellales > Sedimentibacteraceae > Sedimentibacter. Next base: position 7,266 of record CAZCTI010000013.1, on the reverse strand, counting down.
TGGATCTGAATATTCCATATGAAATGGAACATTAACTTCTACTCCTCCAATTAAATCAACACATGCAATAACTGCTTCATAATCAATAAGTACATATTTTTCAATAGGAATTCCCAATAATTCCTGTATTTTTATTGTAAGACTTTCAATACCTTCTTTTGCATATATTGCATTTATTTTTTTGAATTCCGGGCTGTCATCAGCATTCATAGGTAAATATGTATCTCTTGGCACTGATATTATATCAGTTTTTTTGTTTTCTGTATCATAGCTTATAACCATTATAGTATCAGTTCTTTGATTTTCCATACCTATAACTAAAATGTTAAATCTTTTCATATTAGACGCAGCCTTGCCTACGGATGTTCCATAATCAAATGTTTTTGATTCATAAAATGCTAATTTCACTTCTTTTTCAACACTTGGAACTATTTTACCTATTATGATATCTTTGTCAAACAAAAAAATATAACCTAAGGCTGTAACGCTCAATATAACAGACATTAGCAACAGTGATGCAATAAATACTTTTAAAAAATGTTTAATCATGTTACACCTTTTCAAATATATTTCAGTAACAATTATAACAAAGTAGCTACTTTTTTTCAATTGTTATTATATGAAAATTAATTCCTTAGCTGCTGCTTAGTATTACAACACTGGATTGTGTAAACGTTAACGCCTTTTTGTCTTTTTTAATAAAAATGTATTGCAATTTACATAAAAAACTGTTACAATACAGGTATCTTTTTTAATATCGGAGGATTTCTTTAAATGAAAACAGGTACAGTTAAATGGTTCGATTCTAAGAAAGGTTTTGGATTTATCTCCTGTGATGACGGAAAAGATGTTTTCGTACATTTTTCTGCAATAACATCAAGTGGTTTCAAAACATTGGAAGAGGGTCAAAAAGTAAACTTTGATATAGTTGAAGGTCAAAAAGGACCTCAGGCTAGCAACGTTACTGTAGCATAGTAGTAAAAGTTTTTCGAAATAATACATTAATATATATGATTTGGCATTGCTTATATTAATATTGGTATTTCAAGGAGACGTGATAAGAACTACATGTGTAGTTCTTTTTCATTATTTATAAAAAACATGGAGGATTTTAATGAAAACAGGTAAAGTAAAATGGTTTGATTCTGCAAAAGGTTTTGGGTTTATTACAAGCGACGAAGGAAATGACGTATTTGTTCATTTTTCTGCAATTTTATCTAATGGATTTAAAACTTTAGAAGAAGGTCAAAATGTTACTTTTGAAGTAGTTGAAGGTGCAAGAGGACCTCAAGCTGCTAATGTAACAGTTATCTAATTGAATCAAAAAAGGCACATATTGAAAAATGTGCTTTTTTTATTGTTTGAATAAGTCTCGAGGTCGAAGCTCCCGTAATTCTTACAACTTCAATTTTCATCGCAATTGATTTAATGTAGGCATTCCGCTTTGGGCTCCTAATTTAGTTACTGTAAAAGATGCTGCTTTGTTTGCAAATATAATGGCATCTTCTAAATTTTCTCCTCTTACAAATGCTGCAGCAAGACCACCACAAAATGTATCTCCTGCCCCGGTTGTATCAACTACATCTACATTAATTGAAGGAATTTGTTTTATTTCATTTCCGTCAAAGTATTTTACTCCTTTTGAACCTAATGTAACTATTAATTTATTTGGATATTGTTTAAGAATTTCATCTGTATTATCACTGTTGAAAATTAATTTCAATTCATGTTCATTTGGTGTTATATATGCAGCATTTTCAATTGTAGTGTTGCTTAGTTTGCAAGCAGGTGCAGGATTTAACAAAACCTTAATATTGTTCTTTTTGCATATTTCTATGATATATTCAACAACTTCCATTGGTATTTCAAGCTGTAAAAGAACAATATCTGCTGACAGTACAATGTCTTTGTTAGTATCTATTGTTTTTTTATCAACTTCAAAATTTGCTCCCGAAATAACAATAATACTGTTATCATTGTCTGCCACAACAATATTTGCAACTCCGGTTGGAACATTGTCAATTATTTTAACTCCTTTTGTATTAACATTCATATTTTGCAGGTTTTTAAGAGAAAATTCTCCATTTGAATCATTTCCCACACAACCCACCATATAGGTTTCTGCTCCTAATTTTGCAGCTGCAACTGCCTGATTGGCCCCTTTGCCGCCGGGGATTATGGAAAATGTATTTCCAAGTACTGTTTCACCTGCTTTTGGTCTTATATCAGATGTAAAAACCATATCTACATTAATACTTCCAACTACAACTACTTTTCCCATAGCAATTCATCCAATTTATATAAATCATTAATTAATATTTCTCTGAATTTTTCCAAGTCAACATCTGTCAATACCTTTGGATATGTTTCGTCGTATGTAATCCATTCTCTCACATCAGCTATTGTATTTCCTCTACCTAATTCCTCCGAGCAATCTACATCAACATTCATGTGTTTAAATTCATATATTTCAGGATGTATCAAATACATAAGGGCACAAGCATCATGAATAGGAGTAAATGTTTTACCCTTAACATGGTCACCCTTGTAATAATACTGCAGCATCTTTCCGCAAAGTTCTGTTGCCTTGCCGCTGCTTTTAGCCAATATATCAACATCCGTAAAATAAAAGCCTGTTGAATGCGTAACATTAAGACCACTCATCACAATAGGAAGCTTTGAATCAAATACTATCTTCGCAGCTTCAGGGTCAGCCCATATATTAAATTCTGCATAAGGTGTACAATTACCGCCATGAGTGGAGCCTCCCATTATAGAAATTAATTCTATATTTTCTGCTACCTCGGGGAAAGCCTTAATTAGCAATGCAATATTTGTAAGAGGTCCTACCGGTACCAATGTTACTTTTTCTTCTGAAGACATTATTGTATCTCTTAAAAAAGTTATTGCGTTGTCTGAATATAGTTTTAAACTTGGTTCAGGCAGCCAGTAATCTCCCATTCCGTTTTCTCCGTGGACATTGCTTGCTGCTCGTTTATCCCTTAATAATGGTTTTTTTTGACCCATAGCAACTTTAATATGCTTTTTGTAATAGGATAATACTTTTAATGTGTTTAAAGTAACTTTTTCAATTGTTTGATTTCCGGCAACCGTTGTAATACCTAATATATTAAATTTATCCTCATTTGCAAATGCAAAAGATAACGCAACTATATCATCAATACCCGGGTCGCAGTCTATTATAATATTTCTTTTTTTCATTTATTTCATCCTCTGCTTAATAATCAAATAACCATAACTTTAGTGTGATTTTAATGAATAACCTTCAATGGCGTAGCCTGTTATTGCTATGAATAAACTTCGCGTCAGTGTCATTCTGAGCGCTTTAACCCGAAAGATGCCCTAACCCTATTTTTCAGATTCTTTTTTCTGAAAAATAGCGGTAGGTCATTGGCAACGAAATCCCAATTTATGCGACGTTAGGAGCAAATAAATTGGTGATTGAGACTGCGTAATCTCAAGTACGGGGACATTCCTCTTACCACAAAGACGATCCCTATGACAGAGGTGTGTCCCCCTTCCTTGAATACATGAGGTACTTCGCTATCGCTCAGGATGACAAACTCGGCATCTTATTTACCTGCTAAGCGCTGTCTTTTTTTCATTCTTGTGTAGCTGTATATGCCAAGTCCCAACAATGTTGTGGCGTAGGGAAGCATTTGTACCAACTCATAAGGCCATGTTCCAAGCTGCAAAATATTTGATAGTGCCTGAGCTGCACCAAAGAGCAATGATACCAAAAATGATCCTACAGGTGTATTTCCTCCCATAGCACTGGCTGCCAATGCGATAAAACCTCTTCCTGCACTCATTCCTGTAGTAAATTTTGTCATGTATCCTCCTGAAAGGAAATAACCTCCCATTGAAGCAAGTACACCGCTTATAGTCAATGCTATATAGCGAATTCTTGTTGAGCTTATACCTACAGATTCAGCCGCATCCTTGTTTTCCCCCACTGCTCTTATTTGAAGACCTAATGGTGTTTTATACAGGAATATGTGAACAACAGCAACCATTATCAGTGAAATATATGTTAAAACATTTTGATTTGATAAAACCTCTCCTATAAACGGAATATCTTCAATAATCGGCAATGTTACTCTTGGTATTATAATACTTTGAATTGAAGACGAAATACCTCTGTCTCCCGATACAAAAAGAAGTATCAGTATGGTTGCACCATTGGCAATTAAATTGATTGCAATTGCTGCAAGTATTTCATCCGTTTTTAACCTAAGGACGAAGAATGCAAGGAAAAATCCTATAAATCCTCCCACCAACATTGTAGTCAAAAGACCTAACCATGCACTTTGAAATGCTGCACTGAATATTACTCCAAAAAGTGCAGTAAAAAGCATAATACCTTCCAATGCCATATTGACAACCCCTGATTTAGATGCTATGGCAGAAGCCAAGGCCGCAAATAAAATTGGAGTTGTTGCTCTTAATGTTGCATTTAAAAATTCCGGTGAAAAAATCGCATTAATAATCATATTATTCACCTTCCTTTTCTATTAATGTGGCTTTTGCTTCTTTTGCTATTATATTATGTCTGTATTTGCTTAAAAATTGTTCTGCAACAACCAACAGTATTATAATACCTTGTGTTATTGTAACTATTTCTGTTACAACATCTGTAGAACGTGACATAATCGATGCTCCCGTACGAAGGTATGCCAAGAAAAATGCAGCAAAGGGAACGTAGATGGGGTTTTTCTTTGCCAATGTGGTTATAATTATTGCGTCCCATCCATAGCCTAAAAGTGATGTCCATGTAAACCTGTTATACATGCCAAGAAGCTCAACTCCTCCGCCTATACCAAAAATAAATCCTCCAGCCAATTGTGAAATTAGAGTAATTTTCACAACATTTATTCCTGAATATCTTGCAAAATCTCTATTTTCTCCTGTAACACGAAGCTCATAACCGATTTTAGTTTTATACATAAAAACATATCCAAGTACTGCCACAGCTAATGCAATAAACAATCCGATATGAATTCTTGTTCCGCCTATTATAGGTCCAAATTGCGTAACAGAAGGAACAGCAAATGAAACAACGGCTCCGGCTTTTGGATCTCTTAAAACATTGCTTAACAAATAATTAGAAAAATATAATACTAAATAGTTCATCATCAAGGATGAAACAAGTACATCTGATTCTGTTTTTATTTTAAGCACTGCGGGAACCCCGGTAATTAGCATACCACATAGACCTGCCACTAAAATAGTTGCTATGGGGCTTATTCCTGCCGGCAAGGCTGTATTTAAAGCAAAATATGTTGCTATTAATCCTCCTATATGAAAGGAGCCTTCTCCGGCCAAGTTTATTTCGTTGGCAGCAAACATGATGCTTACACCAACTCCTGTAAAAATTAAAGGTATCATAGCCTCAATGACATTTCCGAAACGTCTCTGGCTTTGAAGAGGTCCTGTAAGAAGCTGTATTATTGCAGTTACAGGTTCTTTGCTTGTTAAAAATATTATTCCGAATGAAATTAATAATGCAATGAGTATAGCCAATACAGTTCGCAATATGTTTAATTTAGTATTACTGTTCATATATTATACCCTCTAACTTCTCATCTTTTTTTATACCTAACATATATTCGCCAAGTTCAACTTCAGTTATATTTTTTACATTATTAAATAAACCTGAAAATTTTCCTTTGTAAATAACGGCCAATCTGTCACTTAATTCCAAAACTTCATTTAAATCAGCAGATATTAGGATAACTGCACAACCTGCATCCCTGAATTCAATAATTCTTTGTCTTATAAATGAAGCTGCTCCTACGTCTATACCTCTCGTAGGTTGATTTGCTATTATTATTTTAGGCTCTGTAGAAAATTCTCTGGCAACTACAACCTTTTGAATATTACCTCCGGAAAGCATTGCTACATTTTGCTTATAAGATTTGCATTTTACCAAATATTCTTTAATTAATTCATTGACTCTTCGTTCAATTTTTTTATTCTTAAGAAGAATCCTTCCTGAATATTCAGGCTTATGATATTGGTTAGTAAACATATTATCCATTATATTCATGTTTTTTGCACAACCGAAAGTCATTCTGTCTTCAGGTATATGAGACATTCCTGCATCCCTTAATTCCCTTATGCTGTTTTTCTTTACTTCTTTATTAAATATTGTTATTTCACCTTTATATTTTTTGCTAAGACCTGTCAATGCTTCTACCAAGTGGCCTTGACCATTTCCTTCAACACCTGCTATCCCAAATATTTCTCCTGCTTTTACATCAAAGGACATGTCATCAACTCTCTTTACTCCAGTGGAACCTGTAATGCAAAGATTTCTTACCTTCAAAACAGTTTCTTCTAATTTTACGGGTTTTTTATCAAATGTAAGCACAACATCCCTTCCAACCATCAGACGTGACATTTGGGCAGTTGATATATCTTTTACAAAATATGTTCCCTTGCTTCTTCCATTTCGCATTATCGTTGCTCTGTCGCAAATTTCTTTTATTTCATCTAATTTGTGAGAAATGAATATAATTGTATGACCCTTTTCTTTAAGTTTTTTTAATTGGATAAATAATTCTTCTGTTTCCTGAGGAGTTAATACTGCAGTAGGTTCGTCTAATATTAAAATATCTGCTCCTCTGTACAAAGCCTTTAATATTTCAACCTTTTGCTTAAGACCTACGGGCAGCTCTTCAACCCTCTCAGTAACATCAATATCAAAATTATACGTTTCTGCTATTGCTCTTGATAATTTAAATGCTTTCTCTCTGTCTATAAAAAGATTGTTTTTTTTAGGCTCAATACCTAATACTATATTCTCTGCCACAGTCAATGAAGGAACAAGCATAAAATGCTGGTGCACCATTCCTATACCCATTTTTATAGCTTCTAAAGGTGACTTAATATCTACCTTCTTGCCATTTAAAATGATTTCTCCTTGTTCAGGCGATTCAATGCCGAATAATACTTTCATTAAAGTACTTTTCCCTGCTCCATTTTCACCTAACAGTGCATGAATTTCACCTTTTTCCAACTCAAATGTAACATCTTCAACAGCAACTACCCCATTGGGGTAAATTTTCATAATGTTATTCATCTGAAGCACTTTATCAACCATTATCTCCTCCAATTATAAAATTAATAACTAATAATTAACAGCTTTTCTAAGTTATTAATTATTAATTATCAATACCTAATTGGGGACATTCCTTCAATGTTTACTCGCAAAGACTTACCCTGCATTGAAGGTGTGTCCCC
>CAZCTI010000012.1:0-25795 GCA_964501385.1 uncultured Clostridia bacterium | reverse complement strand
CAGTTGTCCAGCGAGAACCGTCCCCTATGGTCAATCAGAAAGAACCGTCCCCAATTTCGATTTAAATTATTCCCCTAATTTCATCAAGAGACTTGATATTTTCATTGTATAAGAATTCTTCCAAATTATTGATTATATCCTTTGCCGTATCCGGCTTGATGAAGTTTGCTGTCCCTATTTGCACCAATGTAGCTCCTGCCATTATAAACTCTATTACATCATTGGCACTCATAATTCCTCCCAAGCCACAGACGGGAATTTTAACTGCTTTTGCTGCTTCGTGCACCATTCGAAGTGCAACAGGCCTTACACAAGGCCCTGAAAGTCCTGCATAAATATTGTCAAAAACAGCCCTCCTATTTTTTATATCTATAGCCATTGCCTGAATTGTATTTATTAAGGATATTGAGTCTGCTCCTGCTGCCTCACAGGCTATAGCCATATCCGGTATATTTTCTGCATTTGGAGACAATTTAACCATAAGGGGTTTACTGCATATTTTTCTGACTTTTGAAACTATTTCATAAGCTACAGAGGATTTCACACCAAAGGCCATACCACCACTTTTAACATTTGGACAAGAAATATTAAGCTCAACAGCATCAACATTTGTATCGTTTAATTTATAAATTCCCTCAAAATAATCTTCTTCGCAGTGTCCCCCAAGATTAGCAATAATAATAGTATCATAGGTTTTCATTCTTGGTAATTCATCAATTATAAATTTGTCAACGCCGGGATTTTCAAGTCCAATACTGTTTATAAGACCCATAGGTGTTTCCCATAACCTAATACCTTTATTCCCGCTTCTTGGTAATAATGTAAGGCCTTTGCTGCATATTCCGCCAAGTAGAGACATGTCGTAAATTTGAGAAAACTCTTCTCCAAAACCAAATGTCCCTGATGCAGCCAATATTGGATTTTTAAACTTAAGTCCCATTGCTCTAACTTCTAAATTTGCCATAATACTCCTCTACAATAAATCTTCACTGTCAAAGACAGGACCATCCTTACAGGCTCTTTTATTTCCGTTTTTTGTTTCAACGGTGCAGCCTAAACACGCACCTATTCCGCATGCCATACGCCTTTCTAATGATAAATAGCATTTTATATTGTTTGCTATGCAGATATTCATAATTTTATTCATCATTATTTCCGGTCCGCAGGCTACAACCGCATCATATTTATTATACGGAACAAAATCCGTTACGAATCCTTTTTCTCCGAAACTTCCGTCCTCGGTGACTATTACGGTTTTATTTGCGTATATTTTAAATTCTTCAGATATATACATATTTCCCATATCCTTGTAACCTAAATATACATCTGCATTTATGCCTAATATTTTAGTTAAGTACAATAATGGAGCAACTCCTATGCCTCCTCCTATTATTGCAGTTTTCCCTTTAAGCTTTTCTGTATCAAAGCCATTTCCAAGAGGTCCAAACAGTTGAATTTTATCATTTACACATAATTTGCTTATATTTTTTGTCCCTTGTCCTTCTAATCGAAACAGAAATGAAGCGATATTTCCATTTACATCATTTACACTTATGGGACGAGGTAAGAGAAATGAATTATCCAAAGTTTTCAGCATAAAAAATTGTCCTGGTTTTATTTCTGCCTCAAATTCTGCTGAAAGCTTGTAGATATTATTTAAAATTTGTTTATTTTCTGTAACAGTTGTTATTAATACCTTCATCATTTTCTCCGGTTTAGTTTTGTTAATTATGCTCAAAAGCTGTATCACAATATACGCATCTGTATATTTTCTTTTCTCTGTCGGTAAGTTTAAACTTATGAACAATTTCTTGCTCTATTGATGTAATGCATCTTGGATTCTTGCATTTTACGACATTTTCTATTTCTGATGGAAGTTCTAAGTTTATTTTATTTATGATAACAGATTTATCTATAACATTGATTGTTATGTTAGGGTCAATAAATCCAAGCACCTTTAGATCCATATCTATATTATTTTCTACTTTTATAATATCTTTTTTTCCTAATTTTTTGCTTTTAGCATTTTTAATGATGGCAACGCTGCAATCCATTTTATCAAGGTTTAAATAATGATATATTTCCATTGCCTTTCCAGCTTGAATATGATCAATTACCAAACCTTTTTCTACACTGTCTATATTAAGCATTTTTGTCCACCCCCAATAATTTCATTATTAAAGCCATTCTTACAAACATTCCGCATTTAGCTTGTTTAAAATATGCTGCTCTTGGGTCATTATCTACTTCTACTGATATTTCATTGACCCTTGGCAGTGGATGCATAATAATCATATCTTTTTTTGCATTGAGTAGTTTTTTGCTGTCAACAATATAGCTGTCTTTCAATCTTATATAATCTGCTTCATTGAAAAACCTTTCTTTTTGAACCCTTGTCATATAAAGAACATCCAATTTATTTATCACATTCTCTAATCTTTCCACTTCTTCAAACTCAATACCATTTTTTATTAATATTTCTTCTCTGATATAATCAGGAACCTTTAGTTCCTCCGGTGATATTAGGATAAATTTTATATTTTCATATCTTGATAATGCTTTTATTAATGAATGGACTGTCCTTCCAAATTTTAAATCACCACAAAGACCTATTGTAAAATTATTCAGCTTTCCTTTTAAAGTTTTTATAGTTAATAAGTCCGTCAGTGTTTGTGTTGGATGCTGATGACCTCCATCTCCTGCATTTATAACAGGTATATCTGCTTTCATTGCAGCCACCATAGGAGCACCTTCTTTTGGATGTCTCATGGCTGCTATGTCTGCATAACATGCAATTGTTCTTATAGTGTCAGCTACACTTTCTCCCTTAGCAGCTGAGCTTGATTCAGCAGATGAGAATCCCATAACACTTCCTCCAAGCCGTAGCATTGCTGCCTCAAAACTTAATCTCGTTCTTGTACTTGGTTCATAAAACAGCGTTGCCAATACCTTTCCTTTGCATACATCTGCAAAAGAAATTGGATTTGCAATTATTTCATTTGCCAAACACAAAATTTCATCCAACTCCTGCAATGATAAATCCATTGGTTCAATTAAACTTTTACCTTTTAACATTTTTCCTCCTTTTTAGTCTCACGGGACTATTTTAAAGTATCAAAGTCTCATTCACAAATTTATCAGCTCGCTTTCGCTCACTTAAATTTTGAATTCGTTGCGGTGGACCTACCGCTATTTTTTCTCCCTTTGGTCGAAAAAACGGGGTTAGGGCATAAGCAGGCTTCATCACCAATTTGTTCACTCCCTTTGGTCGTGCAAATTGGGATTGTGCTGCATAAGACCTACCGCTATTTGTCAGAAAAAAGACTCTGACAAATAGGGTTAGGGCTATAAAAAGTCTTCCTCGCACACAGCAAGGAAGACTTAATTATAAGCTCATATGTTTCCTTCTCAGCCTCACTGTGCCAAATTAAAGGTTATTAACTTTAACTTATACTAATACATTTATTAGGACATGTCAACATATTTATTTCTCATCATTAGTTTCATTATTTTCAGATTGATATACAATTTTTGTAATTCTTCTTTCTACTTCACTTCGAGGCAGCCATACCTGCCTTTCACATGTGGTGCATTTAATTCTAAAATCTGCACCAACTCTTAGTATCTCCCAATCATATCCACCGCAGGGATGTTTTTTCTTTAACTTAACAACATCTCCCACATTTAATTTCATAGGCATAATTAATTCTCCTTATATGTATTGCTTTATCCAATCATGTGTTGGTTAGTCTTTTAATCACTTGAAATTTCAAAACAAATTAAATATGTTTCACATGAAACAATTTGCCAATTAGCTTATTATTATCATTTATATTTTAATTTAGACATTTATTATTTATCATAAAAGCCTTTATATGATAAATAATTTAATATTATATTGTTATCATAGAATATTTTGCTTGATTCAGAATCTAACACTGATTTAGCAAGAGGCTTATTCTGCATAAAGCTTAATAAGGGAGCTGCTAATGCAAAAATCAAATAAAGCAATATAACACTTTTTAATATTCCCATAAAAGCACCAAATAATCTATTTGTAAGATTTAATAGCGGAAGCTTCATTATTGTATTTATAATTGTTGATATAAGAAGTAAAATTGCATATATTGCAAGGAATGTTATAACAAAGCTGATTGTTCTCATTATTAACAAGCTTAAATTGTCTATAAATACAGCAAAGGTATTATTTGTTTCATTTATGATTATATTGTTTAAAAACTTCTGTAGTTCAACAGGTATATTTTTGTTTACATTGTTCACAACATTCTCTGAAAGTTTTGTTTCAAAATAATCATGGAGCTTTACAAACAACTTTGTATTTTTTAGTAAGAAGTTCTCAGCGTAATGATAAAATTCTTTGCTAAGAAAAAATGAAATCAATATACCCAATGTGTCAAATACAGTATTTATAAAACCCTTTCTGTATCCTTGAAAACACAAAATTCCTATAAAAATAACTATAATAATGTCAACTGTCATAGTGCTTCCCCCTTTTCAACGGTTTATTTTATTTGTCCTTTGATAATTTTGTTTTTAAACAAAATATTAATACTGTTTCCTTCAATCAAAATCTGTTCAAAATTTTCCGTATCTTCAAAAATTTTATCCGATTTGTTACCGTGTATCAAGAAAATCTTATTGTTGTTGTAAACAAATATTTTGTTGTCAACTATATTTAAATTAGTTACTCCTTTGGGAGATTCTAAAATCTCCATGACTTTTCCTTCAAGATTATATGCAATTAACTCGGTAGACTTGTCCTTTTCAAACAATATATAAATTCTTTGATTTTCCTTGGATATTTCATAATCAAGTATTTTATTATATATACTGTTCTTCCACATTAGTTTTCCATTGTTGTTATAAAAATAAATATTATCTGTTCCTATGGCTATAACATTGTTATTAACTACCTTTGTTTTAACTAAAATTTCTTTTTCTATTGTTGCATTCCACAATTCTACATCATCCATAAGATTAAAATACAAAGTATTAACTGGAATACCATTGTTAAATGTTAAAGTAATAATTGAATAGGCTTCTGATTTGTCGCTTATAGATATTCCGGTTATTACATCTTTAAATTCTTTGTTGTCAACAATAATTTCATTGCTTTCATTCATGATGTATAAGGTTTGTCCATTTCCACTGACGATCATATAAGTCTTCCCGTTTTCACGTGAAACATTTACAATATTACCGTAAACTTCAGCCATTATGAACTGTTGATTGTTTTTATCCGACACAGTTATATTTTTGTCTGTCTGCATAAAAATATAATTATCCGTAATAAAAACCCTGTTTGTAAATTCAATATTTTCATTTTCCCATAAAACTTTATTGTTAAAATCCATATAAACAACTTTTTGATTGTTATAGGTTATTATACCTTTGTTAAAAAATTTAAACTCATTTAAAGTATTAATTTCTGTTGTTTTTATATTTTCAATTTTATATACCTTTTTTTCATCTAAGATTGTTAAAAACTCTTTTCCATATGTAAAGTAGACCATGATAATTATAAAAATTAAAATTATTACAATAAATAATATTATTTTTTTCATATATCACCTTGTAAAATTTTGTTAATCAATTATACCAAATTTTTAATAATATTGCATTAAAAAATTATTAAATTTTCAGGGGCTAAGCCCCTGCTATTTCATTTAGTGCTTTTACTGCTGCCATAATATCTGATTTTTTATTAAAAGGACCCACAGAAAATCTTACAGCACCTAATTTTTCTGTTCCGATAGCTTTGTGGGCTAAGGGAGCACAATGTAGTCCCGGTCTGACAGCAATATTATATTCAGCATCTAAAATATTTGCAGCTTCAGAAGAATCTAATCCCTCTATGTTAACAGGAACAACCCCAATTCTATAGTCAATGGATTCCGGGCCATAAATTGTGATTTTAGGATTTTTCCTTAGCTCTTTGATGAATATATCAAGAAGATATTTTTCGTGGCTGTAAATTGATTTTGTGCCCTTGCTTAAAATATACTTAACACCTGAATTTAGTCCTGCTATTCCGGGCAAGTTATGTGTACCGGCTTCCAATTTATCAGGATAAAATTTTGGTTGTTCAAAACTGCTGGACTGGCTGCCGGTTCCCCCTTCTTTTAATTGTTTCAATTCTATATCATTGTTTATAAGAAGAATTCCTGTTCCTTGGGGACCTAATAATCCCTTGTGACCGGGTGCTGCTAAGAAATCAATATTGAAATTTTTTAAATCAATATTTAAGACACCTGCACTTTGCGAGGCATCTACTAAATACAATAGTCCATGTTTTTTGCTAATCTTTCCAATTTCTTCAATTGGAAAGATAGTGCCTGTCAGATTCGACACATGAGTTGTAACAATCAATTTTGTATTATCTCTTACAGCATTTTCTAAATCATTTAAATTAACTGTTCCATCTTGAGCACATTTTACAATTGTGTTTTCTATTCCATGTTTTTCCAACTCCATTATAGGTCGAAGGACTGAATTATGCTCCATTTCAGTAGTAATTACATGGTCTTTGTTATTTAATATACCTTTTATGGCAATGTTCAAACTGTCTGTAGCATTAAATGTAAAAATTACTTTCATTGGATCATCTAAATTAAAAAGTTCTGCTAATAATTCTCTTGTTTCATAAATTACTTTGGCACCTTTTATTGCCATAGTATGACTTCCTCTTCCGGGGTTTGCTCCGTATTCCTTCATTGCTTGCATTACACTTTTATATACTGATGAGGGTTTTGGATATGTTGTAGCTGCATTATCTAAATATATCATAATATCACCTGCTTTTTAATTATCATTAACATATAAGGTTAACACCTTCATTAACATTATATGTTAATGCTTACACTGTGATATTATTTATGTTTGTATACAACCTTTCCATTGCAAATAGTATATTTTACATTACCGTACAGCTCTTTGCCCAAGAAAGGTGAATTGTTTGATTTGGAATAAAATTCATCAACAGTCCACTTTTCATCCATATCAAATATAACCAAATCACACTTATTTCCTTCGATAACTCCTGTTTGTAAATTATAAAGCTTTGCTGGATTTACAGTCATCTTCTCCAATAACTGCATTATTGTAAGGTGTTTAGCATTTGTCAAATATGTAATACCAACGGATAGTGATGTTTCCAAACCAATAATACCGCTAAGGGCTTTTGTGAATTCTCTGTCCTTTTCTTCCTTGCTGTGGGGAGCATGGTCAGTAGCAATTATATCAATAGTACCATCCTTCAAACCTTCAATTATTTTCATTCTGTCATTTTCTGTTCTTAAGGGAGGATTCATTTTTGCATTTGAATTGTATTTTAGTATATCATCTTCTGTCATGGAAAAATGGTGTGGCGTAGCTTCAGCAGAAATATTTGCTCCCATTGACTTTGCCCATCTTATAATATCTACTGATAAACCTGAACTTATATGCTGAAAGTTTACTTTTGCACCTGTAGTCAAAGCAATCATACAATCCCTTGCAACCATTACATCTTCAGCCAGATGTGAAGCACCTCTTATGCATAGTTTTTCGGATATTTTACCTTCATTTATCCCGTGATTAAATATTAACCGTGGGTCCTCTTCATGGAAACTAATAGGCATATTAATCCTTTTTGATTCAATCATAGCATTTAATACTATGCTTGAATCCATTATGGGAAGTCCATCATCTGTAAATCCTTGAGCTCCGTATTTTTTCAATTCTTCCATATTAACAATTTCAGTACCTTTTAATCCTTTAGTTAAAGCTGCAGTTTGAAGAATATTAATTGGTGAATGCTTTATTAAATCATTTATGTATTTTAAAGTTTCAATATTATCTACTGCAGGTTTTGTGTTAGCCATGCACACAACTGTTGTAAATCCACCCCTCACAGCAGCTTTTGAGCCGGAAATAATATCTTCCTTGTATGTAAAGCCAGGTTCTCTGAAATGTACATGCACATCTATTAACCCGGGAGCAATAATTTTGCCGCCAGCTTCTATAACTTCATCTTCCATATTAATATTCTTACCTATTTTTTTAATAATGCCTTCTTCAATAAATATATCGGCAATTTCATCCCTTTTAGTTTTTGGATCTATTATTCTTCCATTTTTTATCAGCATAGGACCACCTTAAATTTTTTTATTAATTTTATCATAAGTGCAAGCCGTTAATGCAACTTGCTTCACACCGATACAATAAATTAATTAAATCAAATAAAACCGTCAGGTTTTATCACCTCTTGAATTTATTATACCATAAAAATCTAAAAAAGGTTCCCTGTTATTAACAGAGAACCAATTTTTATTTATTTTAGTTTTTCAATAAGCTTATCATATTCTTCCTGCTGTTCAACTTCATAGGAACTACGTTTAGTGTAATGAGTATGAAGATATTTATGAGAAACATGGCTGTTAGCTTCTTTTAAAAATTCTTCATAAAGCTTTATAACCTCAGGATTTTTGTGTGATTTTCTTAGAGGAAGCGATTTATCAAGCTCATATAATGCATCCGCACGCTTGGATTTTGGATTTACTTCAAGCCTTGCCTTTGCTGATACGTGAGATTGTCCTCCTCCGTGAACACATCCTCCGGGACATGCCATTACTTCAATAAAATGATAATCTTTTTCTCCTCTTTTTACTGCCTCTAAAACTTTCGCTGCATTGGCAGTACCGTGTGCAACCGCAATTTTTATTTCAGTATCATTTCCTTCAATAGGAAGTACTACGGATGCTTCCTTTACACCGTCAAGACCTCTTACTCCTTGATACTCAAAATTATCTAAGTCCTTGCCTGTTAAAATATCGGCAACTGTACGAAGGGCTGCTTCCATTACTCCGCCTGTAGCACCAAATATTGCTCCAGCTCCTGTATATTGACCTAATATACTGTCAGCTTCCTCATCGGGCAAATTAACGAAGTTAATTCTTGCTTGCTTTATCATATCTCCCAATTCTCTTGTAGTCAATGATACATCCACATCTCTCAGTCCGTCTACTTCCATTTCCGGCCTGTTTGCTTCTGTTTTCTTTGATGTACAAGGCATTACAGATACGGAGAATATTTTTTTCGGGTCTATTCCTGCTTTTTCTGCATAATAAGATTTCACAATAGCACCAAACATTTGCTGTGGTGACTTACATGTAGATAAATTATCCAAAAATTCAGGATAATTTAATTCGCAAAAACGAATCCATCCCGGTGAACAAGAAGTAATCATCGGTAATTTCCCGCCGTTTTTTACTCTGCTTAAAAGCTCTGTTCCTTCTTCCAAAATAGTTAAATCAGCCGAAAAGTTTGTATCAAAAACCTTATCAAATCCAAGTCTTTTCAGTGCTGCAACCATTCTTCCGGTAACTTCTGTTCCCACAGGCAAACCGAATTCTTCTCCAAGAGATGCTCTAACACCTGGTGCAGTTTGAACCACTACATATTTATCAGGATCATCTATTGCATCCCATACTTCATCAATATAAGATCTTTCTCTTAAAGCTGCCACAGGGCATGCCTGAATACATTGTCCGCAATATACACAGGGAACATCTCTCATACTGTAATCAAATGCAGGAGCAACCTCTGTATTGAAACCTCTCTTTGTAAAATCCAAAATACCTATTCCTTGTACGTCTCTGCATGTGCTTACACATCTGCCACACAAAATACATTTACTTGTATCTCTTACTATGGAATATGATAAATTATCAATTTTTGCTTCTCTTTTTGCTCCCGGAAATTCTATGTCGCTTATATTTAGCTCATCACAAAGCTTCTGCAGCTCACATGTACCGTTTCTTAAACATGTTAAGCATTCTCTGTTGTGATTTGCCAATATTAGCTCTACATTCATTCTTACAGCATTTCTTACTCTTTTTGTATTTGTTTTTACATTCATACCTTCCTGAACCTGCAATACACAGGTAGCAGGCAGATTTCTCATAGGAACGCCTTTTATATCAACTTCTGCAACACATACTCTGCATGCAGCCACTTCATTTATATCCTTTAAGAAGCAAAGGGTTGGTATGTCGATACCTGCTTCCCGAGCTGCCATAAGCACTGTGTAATCCTTTGGAACACTCACATTTATTCCGTTTATTGTTAAATTTACTTTATCCAAATTTAGCACCAGCCTTTCTTACTTCTTAATGATTGAATGGAAAGTACAAGCTTCCATACAAGCACCGCATTTAATACATTTATCCTGGTTAATTATATGAATTTCTCTCACCTTTCCGTCAATAGCTCCTACAGGGCATATTCTTGCACATTTAGTACACCCCTTGCAATCCATTGTTATAATATATTTTAAAAGCGATTGGCAAACACCTGCAGGGCATCTCTTTTCTTTTACATGTGCTTCATATTCGTCCCTAAAATATCTTAATGTTGATAAAACAGGATTTGGTGCTGTCTGACCAAGACCGCAAAGTGAAGTTTCCTTAATATTTATGGCAAGGTTTTCTAATTTGTCAAGGTCCTCCATAGTGCCTTTTCCCTCAGCAATTCTATCAAGAATTTCAAGCATTCTTTTTGTGCCCTCCCTGCAAGGAACGCATTTACCGCAGGATTCATCAACGGTAAAATCAAGGAAAAATCTTGCAATATCAACCATACAGTTATCTTCATCCATTACGATCATACCGCCGGAGCCCATCATAGAGCCTACTCTAGTCAAGTTTTCATAATCAATCGGTGTATCTAAATGTTCTCTTGTCAGACATCCTCCCGATGGTCCTCCCGTCTGAACAGCTTTAAATTCTTTGTTGTTTGGGCATCCTCCGCCTATGTCATAAATAACTTCTCTAAGTGTTGTTCCCATAGGTACTTCCACAAGTCCGGTATTATTAATTTTTCCGCCTAATGCAAATACTTTTGTACCCGGTGACTTTTCAGTACCAAAGCTTTTGAACCATTCTGGACCATTGATTATTATTTGAGGAACATTTGCCAAAGTTTCAACATTATTTATTATTGTAGGCTTACCCCACAATCCTTTGTTTGCAGGAAATGGAGGTTTGTTTCTTGACATTCCCCTCTTGCCCTCTATTGACTGCATTAAGGCTGTTTCCTCTCCGCAAACGAATGCTCCAGCTCCAAGTCTGATTTCAATATCGAAATCAAAACCTGTATTAAATAAATTTTTACCTAAAAGGCCATATTCTTTAGCCTGCTGTATTGCAATTTTCAACCTGCGAACAGCTATAGGATATTCAGCTCTAACATATATAAATCCCTTTGTAGCTCCAATTGCATAGCCTGCTATTGCCATTGCTTCCAATACTGCATGAGGGTCACCTTCCAAAACACTTCTGTCCATAAAAGCTCCAGGGTCTCCTTCATCTGCATTGCATATTACATATTTTTGGTCTGCTTTGTTTGGTGCTGCAAAGCTCCATTTCATTCCTGTTGAAAAGCCTGCTCCTCCTCTTCCCTTTAAACCTGAGTCCTTAATTAGCTTAATAACTTCATCGGGAGTCATTTCCGTAAGAACTTTTCCTAATGCAAAATATCCATCTCTTGCTATATATTCATGAATGTTTTCCGGATTTATAAATCCGCAGTTACGAAGGGCAACTCTTTTTTGTTTTTTATAAAAATCAACTTCACTTAATGCTTTTAATTTTTCATCCTTTGCACTTTCATCAAACAAATACTTCCTGACTATTCTTCCTTTTAGTAAGTGTTCTTCAACTATTTCGTCAACTCTTTCAACAGTCATTCTTGCATAAAATGAACCTTCAGGATAAACTATTACAACAGGTCCTTCTTCACAAAGACCAAAGCAGCCGGTACCTATAACCTGAACCTCATTATCTAATTTAACTTCTTTTATCTTTTCTATGAATCTTTCCCTAATAAGAGCAGATTTTGACGAACTGCAGCCTGTTCCTCCGCAAACCAACACATGGGATCTGAAAATTTTCATAATCATCCTCGCTTTCTATTGTTACTCTTCTGAGCCAATTGTATATTCAAATACAACCCTGTTATTAACCAAATGTTCAGATACGATTCTTTTTGCTTTTTCAGTATCAACATGAATGTATGTTACTTTTTCCTTATCGTGTGCATATATTTCTACAATTGGCTCTAAGGTACACATTCCTATACAGCCGGTCTGCACAACAGATACATTGCTTAAATTTCTTTTTGCTACTTCTTCAACAAATGTGGAAAGAACTGGTCTTGCTCCTGCAGATATTCCACAGGTTGCCATTCCCACCACTACACGAATGTCCTTATCCGTATTTCTCATTTCTACATTTTTTATAGCTTCATCTCTTAACTTTTTTAATTCTTCCAAAGATTTCATATTATCCCCCTAATCCTTGTATTTTGCCAATATGTCAGGTATTTTTTTAGGTTCCAATTTTCCGTAGACATCCTGGTCTATCATCATAACAGGTGCAAGACCACAGCAGCCTAAACAGCGAGTAGCCTCTAAAGTAAATAAATTATCAGCTGTTGTTTGTCCTACTTTAATATTCAATTCTTTTGACAATTTATCCATTATGAGCTGAGAACCTTTTACATAGCATGCCGTGCCGAGACATACTCCTATTTTGTGCTTTCCTTTTGGTTCTATGGCAAATTGTGTATAAAATGTAGTAACACCATATACTTCTGCCAATGGAACTTCTAATTCGGAAGAAATGAATTTTTGAACTTCTATAGGCAAATATCCGAAAATTTCCTGAGCCTCGTGCAACGTTTGCATTAAAGAACCTTGAATCCCTTTGATTGAATCAATAAACTCCTTAAGCTCAATAAAATGCTTTTCATTCGCCTTCACATCCAGTACCTTATTCAAAATAATAACCTCCTTATGTCTTTTAATATTTGAGTTCATTATATATTCATGATAATAAAATGTCAATCTGTATAAACCATATTAATGAAAACGTATGCTAAAAGATGAAATCTATTACTTTTATTAATGAATAATGTTATTTACTTGCAATATTTTTAATATATTTCACATTTTATTAGTTATAGAACTCACTAATTAATATTATACTTCAAAATAATACCCCTGAATATTATATTCATCTAAATTAAAAATAGAAGATTAATAATTTTAAACAATGTGCAGGGGGATGCATCAAATTTGTTTGTTCGTGAACTTGCAAATTTGTCATCCTGTGCGGTTGACCTACCGCTATTATTCAGAAAAAAAAACCCTGAAAAATAGGGTTCGCAGTGATATTCACCAATTTATTAGCTCGCTTTCACTCGCATAAATTGGGAATTCTGTATGTTTGACCTACCATCAATTTCTTTTTCCTTCCAGTCGAAGAAATTGGGTTAGGTCATAAATGGCATACTTAATCTTCAATTTTTAACAAATCCAATATTCTGTTTAAATCTTCGCTGCTATGATACTCTATTTCAATTTTTCCTTTGTTTTTATTGCTTTTAATATTTACCTTTGATGAAAATTTGTCTGTAAGCATTTCTTCCAAATATGCAATATATTTATCTTTTTCGGGTTTAACATTACGCTTTGGTTTTTTTGAAGCCTTCACAAGTTTTTCTACATCTCTTACACTTAAATTATCTTTGATTATTATGTCAGCTATGGTTCTTTGCTTTTCTTTATCAAAGCTTAAAATAGCTCTGCCATGACCGGCAGTCAATAAATTTTTTACTATTTTATCCTTTACATATTCATCCAAATTACTGAGTCTTAAAATATTTGTTACATAAACCCTTGATTTTCCAACAATATTTGATACTTGTTCCTGAGTTATGCCGTATCTGTCCATGATGAACTCATATGCATTTGCTTCATCTATGGGGTTTAAATCTTCCCTTTGAATATTTTCAATTAATGCTATTTCAGAAGCATTTCTGTGTTCAATATCTCTTACTATGCATGGTATTGTCTTAATACCAGCATTATTGCAGGCTCTCCATCTTCTTTCCCCTGCAATAATAGTATAGAAATCTCCCTCTTTCCTTACAATTATAGGCTGAATAACACCATATTTTTTTATGGACTCCGTAAGTTCTTCCAATTTATCCTGCTCAAAAACTTTACGAGGCTGATTTGGATTTGGAGAAATCAGATCAATATCTATTTCTTGAATTTTTTCATAGTCTTCTTTTTCAAGAGTTTCCGGTATTAATGCGGACAAACCCTTCCCTAATGCTTTTCTCTTAACAGCCATTTCTCCGTTCTCCTTAATTGTTTTTTATTAATTCTTCGGACAGTTTTATATATGCAGTGCTTCCTTTAGACTTTTCATCATACATCATTATAGGTTGTCCAAAGCTTGGAGCTTCGGCAAGTCGTACACTTCTTGGTATTACTGTTCTATATACCTTATCCTTGAAATATTTTTTAACTTCTTCAACAACTTGTATGGAAAGATTAGTTCTGCCGTCAAACATATTCAAAAGTACTCCCTCTATTTCCAACTTAGGATTTAAGTTTTTCCTGACAAGCTTCACCGTATCAATAAGCTGACCTACCCCTTCCAATGAATAATACTCACATTGTATAGGTATAAGCACGGAAGTAGATGCAGTAAGTGCATTCAACGACAATAATCCTAATGATGGAGGGCAGTCTATTATTATGAAATCATACTTTTTCTCAATTAAATTAATTTTATCCTTTAATGTTTTTTCCCTGTATTTTGTATTTGTAAGCTCAATTTCAGCCCCTGCAAGCTGAATATTTGCAGGTATTAACTCCAAATTTTCTATATCTGTCTTTAATATTATTTTATTGATGTCATAATCTTCAATCAATACATCGTAAATTGTATATTCCAGCTGGTTTTTGTCAATGCCGAATCCACTTGTTGAATTGCCTTGAGGGTCAATATCAATGCTAAGTACTCTCTTACCTTTCAACGCCAATGCTGCACACAAATTGACATTTGTTGTAGTTTTTCCAACTCCGCCTTTTTGATTGAAAATACTTATCACTTTAACCATCTCTTCACCTTCTACATGCTTTTTTTAGGTATTTTTACCTTTATTTCAATGTATTCATCTGATTCATTTTGTTCAAATTTAGCATCTACGCCTGTTTTAACAATTTCATTGTAAGCATTTTTTATTGTGTTTATATATATTTTATAATTTATAAAATTTCTTATATAACGCCTGTCCTTTTTTTTCTTTTCATTCAAATCTTCAGCAATTGAGTTGACTAATTTCTCTGTTTCACTTACATTTAAATCCTTTTTAATAATTTTATCAACAATATCATGAAGAATTTCTTCATCGTCTATTTTTAACAAAGCCCTGCCATGACGTTCAGTTAACTTACCTTCTCTTAATTTTTCTTTAATTGAATCAGGAAGTTTAAGTATTCTTATTTTATTGGCAACAGCTGATTGGGATTTGCCAAGCTTTACCGCTAATTGGGTTTGGCTTAAGCCAAATTCACTTATAAGTCTTTCAAAAGCCATAGCTTCTTCTATGAAATCCAAATCTTCACGCTGCAAATTTTCAATCAATGACATTGCTTGAGAATCTTCTTCCTTAGCTTCAATAATTACAGCAGGAATTGTATCCATATCAAGCATTTTTACAGCTTTATACCGCCTTTCTCCCGCTACGATTTCATAAATATCATCATATATTTTCCTAACCGTAATAGGTTGTATAATGCCATAATTTTTTATGGATTCACTTAATTCTTCTAATGCTTTTTCATCAAAAATTTTTCTTGGCTGATTTTTGTTCGCAATTATTTTATTAACATCAATATGAACAATATTGCTTATCAAAAAAATTCCCCCCCTTATATTAATGGCTCTTTACTTGGTTTCCCAGCTTTTCTTGGATACCTTTTATTTGTTGGTTCCACCTTCTCTATTATAACAATTTTTCTAATAATATCAGTACCCGGAATTGATATTTCTTTAATTTCTTTTAATTTTCCGCCTAATTTTTCAATTGCATTGTCGGAATTTGTGATTTCCTGGGAAATAATGTTGCTTTTATATGCTGCAAAATATCCCCCCACTTTAACAAATGGAATGCAATATTCACTTAAAACATTAAGAGGTGCTACGGCTCTTGAAACACATATGTCATAATTTTCTCTATGCTCTTTATTTTGCCCAAAATCCTCTGCTCTGCCGTGAATAAGTTTTACATTTGATAAACTTAATGCATTAACTACTTCTTGTAAGAAATCTATTCTTTTTCTTAAACTGTCCAACAGTGTAATTTTATAATTATTGTTTATAATTTTAAGAGGCAGACCCGGGAAACCTCCACCGGTACCTACATCGATTATTTTTTTATTTTCATTTATATTGTCTTTGTTTAACAAAAGAACACTGTCTATAAAGTGTTTTAAATATATTTCCTCATCATCCTCTATGGAAGTAATATTTATTTTTTGATTCCATTGTTTTAACAAATCTCTGTATGAAATAAATTTTTTTTCAATATCTTCGTTGTAAGGTAATTTAAGGTTAATAAAACCCTCTTCCATTGTTTTTATCAAGGTGAACTCCTTATTATTTTTGATTGTTTGCCATTAAATATATTAACAGTACATTTATATCTGAAGGTGAAACTCCTGAAATTCTTGATGCCTGACCAATTGAATCCGGTCTTATTCTACTTAATTTCTGCTTTGCTTCAATTCTTAAGCTTCCCACATCATCATAGTTTATATCAATTGGGATTCTCTTATTTTCAAGCTTTTTAAACTGCTCGACCTGGTTTATCTGCTTTTGTATATAACCTTCATATTTTATTACTGTTTCAATATAATCCTTTGTTTCTTTTTTTAGAACAGGTCTTAATTCATCTAAAAATTTTGTATTGTCATAGTTTAACTCTGTTCTTTTCATTAAATCATAAAGAGTTGTGGGAATTTTTAAAGAAGCACTTCCCATGTCCTCCAAAGCTTTGTTTATTTCTGCCCTTGGAGTTATTTGAATATTCTTTAATCTTTCTATTTCATTTTCTATTCTTTGCTTCTTATCCCTAAATCTTTTATATCTTTCTTCTGTAACTAATCCTACTTCATATCCCTTTTCCGTAAGTCTTTCATCTGCATTGTCCTGCCTTAAAATAAGTCTGTATTCTGCTCTTGATGTCATCATTCTGTAAGGTTCATTGGTACCCTTAGTAACTAAATCATCAATCAATACACCGATGTATGCTTCTGAACGGTCCAAAATAAAGGGCTCCTTATTGTTTAAGCTTAAATATGCATTTATTGCTGCCATCAAACCTTGTGCAGCAGCTTCCTCATAACCAGAGCTTCCATTTACCTGCCCGGCAAAAAACAAATTTTTAATGTTTATTAATTCAAGACTTCTTTTAAGCTGGGTTGGGTCTATACAGTCATATTCTATTGCGTAAGCAGGTCTCATAATTTCTGCATTTTCCAATCCAATCATTGATCTGTACATTTGTATTTGAACTTCATAAGGCAATGAAGTTGACATACCTTGAATATACATTTCTTTTGTATCAAGACCTTCCGGCTCCACAAAAAGCTGATGTCTTTCTTTATCTGAAAATTTAACAACTTTATCCTCCAGTGAAGGACAATATCTTGGTCCGACACTTTTTATAACACCACCGTACAGTGGTGACCTATCTAAATTATTCCTTATTAATTCATGAGTTTCGTTTGTAGTGTAGGTAATATAGCAAGGTACCTGCTCAATATTTATTTCATCATTCATAAATGAAAAAGGTATTATTTCATCATCGCCTGTCTGCTCGGCCATTTTTTCATAATTAATGGAATCCTTGTGAATTCTTGCAGGAGTTCCAGTTTTAAACTTCCTAAGCTCAATACCCAAGTTCATCAATGATTCTGATAATTCATTGGCAGGAGCTAAACCATCAGGTCCTGAAGAATAATTCAATTCTCCTATATATATTCTTCCTTTTAAATATGTGCCGGTTGTCACTATTACAGCCCTTGCCTTGTAGTATGCTCCAAGCTTTGTAATAACATTGAAACTTCCATCTTCATTTAATGTTAACTTTGTAACCTCAGTTTGAATTACCCTTAAGTTTTCTTGGTCTTCAATTACTTTTTTCATTTCTGTATGATACTTTTTTTTGTCAGCCTGAGCCCTTAAGGAATGTACTGCCGGTCCTTTTGAGCGATTCAGCATCTTACATTGTATCATAGTTTTATCTATATTTAAACCCATTTCTCCGCCAAGAGCATCTATTTCCCTTACCAAGTGACCTTTTGCAGTACCTCCTATATTGGGATTGCATGGCATCATGGCTATTGAGTCAAGACTTAATGTCAACATAATTGTTTTTAAACCAAGTCTTGCAGCAGCCAAGGATGCTTCACAGCCTGCATGGCCTGCACCTATTACTGCTACATCGATACTCTCTTCAAGAAACTCTCTTACTCTTTCTTCCATTGTTGTTCCTCTCTAACTTTGGGACATTCCTTAATACGGGGACATTCCTTTAACGCTTACTACCTAAGACTTGCCATACGTTAAAGGTGTGTCCCTTTTCCTATTTACCTATACAAAATTCATTAAATATTTTGTCAACCAAATCATCGCTGACAGATTTCCCCACAATCAAACCTAATTGTTTCATTGCTTCCTTTAAATCTATTTCAATAAAGTCAATAGTCATATTGTTCTGAATTGATTTTAATACTTCTTCAATACTTTCTTTTGCTTTTATCAGTAAATTTTTGTGTCTTACATTATTTATAATAAGTTCATCACTTGCATTTAAATGACCTTCAAAAAACATTTTGTTAATTTTATCGATAATATCATCCAATCCTTGATTTTGTAAAATGGATATATTGATGATTTCATTTTCAATTTCCTTATAATCAACTAAATTTAACTTATTTTCCAAATCAGTTTTATTTCTTATATATATGGACTTTTTATTTTTAATATAATCTAATATTTTTTCATCTTCCTTTTCAAGTTCCTTGGAAGAATCAAAAACCATAATTACCAAATCAGCATCACTGACTTTTTCCAATGCTTTTTCGACACCGATTTTTTCAACTGTATCGTTGGTTTCTCTTATACCTGCAGTATCAATAATTCTTAGAGGTACCCCCTTAATATTTACATATTCTTCTATGGTATCTCTTGTTGTACCCGGAATTTCAGTAACAATTGCACGATTTTCGTTTAACAAAAAATTCATCAATGATGATTTTCCCACATTTGGTTTTCCAAGTATTACTGTTTTAATACCTTCCTTGAATATTTTTCCTGTATCTGCAGTTTTTATGAGTATATTTAATTCTTCTAACAAATTATCACAAAGAATTTTAACCTTTTCTACCGTTATTTCATCCTCATCATATTCAGGAAAATCAATATTAACTTCTATATTTGCCAAAAGCTCCATTATCTCGTTTATAACTGAATTGATTTGTTTTGATAGTCTGCCTTCCAAATGTTTGACGGAAATTTCATGACTTGAATCTGTTTTGGAATTTATTATGTCAATTACTGCTTCTGCCTGAGTTAAATCAATTCTTCCGTTTAAAAAAGCCCTTTTTGTAAATTCTCCTCTTTCAGCAGTTCTACAGCCATAACTTAACACAGTGTCCAATATTTTTTTTGCAGAAATAATTCCACCATGACAATTAATTTCAATTATATCTTCCTTTGTATACGTGTTTGGAGATTTCATGTATGATATTAACACTTCATCAATTATTTTATCGTCTTTATCCACAATATAACCGTAATGGAGATACCTTGGTTTTAAATTTACGTTTTTTTGTTTGTTTTTATCTATAAAAATTTTATCTGCAATTTTTAATGCATCAATTCCGCTAAGTCTTATTATATTAATGCCTGCATTGCCGGGAAATGTTGCAATTGCAGCAATTGTATCGCTAAACATTCAATCACCGCTTCTTTCTAATTACTTAAAATTGGGAACATTCCTCTATTGACTATCCCGTGTCCATATACCTCTATCGATGTGTTCCCATAAATCTTTTATACATTTTAACCTAATTTTATATAAAAGTACATAACAATTTTAAACTTACTAAACATCTTGCTAAAGGTACATTCCGTCATAGGGCATACACAGTCTCAATCACCAATTTATATATTTGGGGACATTCCTCTTCCCCACAAAGACTTGCCCCATAATAGAGGTGTGTCCCCATACCTCTGACAAATGGGGTTAGGGCATACAAAAATAACCCTTTCTTCAGGGTTAAGTGATATGGGGCACACCCCTATTAAATAGGAATGCCCCCTCTTGTTATTTTAAATCTATAACTACCTTTCTGTAAGGTTCTTCCCCTTCAGAATAAGTTATAATGTCCTTTTCATCCTGCAAAGTGGAATGAATTATTCTTCTTTCATATGGATTCATAGGTTCAAGTCTAACTTTGTGCTTGTAATATCTGCACTTATCTGCCATTTTTACAGCTAATCTTTTTAATGTATCTTCTCTCTTTGCTCTATAATCTTCTACATTAAAAATAACTCTTACATAATTTTGTCTTCCCTTATTTACCATTAAGTTTAAGAGAAACTGAATTTCATCTAAATTTTTCCCTCTTTTGCCTATAATTATTCCTTTATCGTCTTCTCCAATTTTTATTATGTCAACTTTAAGTATATTGTCAGAATAACTAACTTCATAATTTGCTTCTATGTTCATTTTATTAAGCAAAATTTCGAAAAATTTATTTGCTCTTTCTTCAGGACCATTGGTAATTGTAACCTTTACCTTTGCATCCTTACTTCCTAAGCCGAAAAAACCTTTTGAAGGCTCTTTTATTACTTCAATTTCAACCTCGTTGTTCTCTGCTTTAAGTTCTTCAAGTGCTGCAGCTATTGCTTCTTCTACGGTAGATCTTTCAATAGTTACATTTTTCATCTATTTTAATTCCTCCTTCGGATTTTTGGACGAATTTAATACAATATATTGTTGAACTAACTGAAAAATATTTGATATTACCCAGTATAATCCTAAACCTGCAGGAAACTGAATACCAAATACAAATATCATTACAGGCATCATCATACTCATTGATTTTTGAGTAGATGCCTGTTGTTCATTTATAGATGGCTGAGCTGTCATTTTTGTTGTCAAATATGTGGTTATTCCTGATATAGCTGCTAATATAGGAACTGCTGCTCCTATAAAAGGAAGTGAAATTCCACCCATTGACAAACCGTTAACCATAATATCGTTAGCATTTAATATTTGCTTCATACCATTTAAATGCATACTTATACTGATACCTAATTCTTTCATTAATCCATCGGATAATATATTCCAATTATTATCTTTCAAAAACCATATTGTATTTTCTTTAAAACCTAAATCGTTAATCCATAAAAACGATCTGTTTATAGTATCAAAAAATACCTGGTCTTCAAAAACATATTTAACCGGCTGTTGTATAACATAGAAAAATGCAATTAATATTGGAAATTGTATTAATAATGGAAGGCATCCCGAAAATGGGCTATAATTAGCTTCCTTGTACAATTCCATTTGTTTTCTTTGTAAGGTTTGAGGATCTTTTCCGTACTTTTCCTGTAATTCTTGAATTTTTGGATTCATTTCCTGCATTTTTTTCATAGATTTAGTTTGCTTTAATGTTAAGGGCAATACTATTAATTTGAATAAAATTGTAGAAATTATAATTGATATGGCATAAGCAGATAAGTATTTGGAGTCTGCTACAGAAACCATATCGTAAATTAATTTAACAAGTTTACCCATAGGCACTGCTAAAAAATCTAAATTCATTATTATCCTCCTATTTCAAAGGATCATATCCTCCCGGATTAAACGGATGACATCTTAATATCCTACGTATACCTAAGTATGAGCCTTTAAAAAAACCGTATTTTTGTAGTGCTTCAACTGCATATTGCGAGCATGTGGGATAAAATCTGCAATGTCTAACTGCAGATCTTGAAGAAAATTTCTGATAAATTCGTATAATAAAAATTAGTACCTTACTGATTTGAATCACCCTTAAATAATTTTTTTCTTTTCATCAGTTTATTGAATGATTTCAGTAAATCTTTGTAATCGGATTCAACAGCATTTACTCTTGCCATAAATACAATATCATAGCCTTCTTTTATATTATACTCGTTTATTCTCGTTATTTCTTTTAATCTTCTTCTTATTATATTTCTTTGAACTGCTTTTTTTATTTTTTTCGCAGCTGTAAATCCAAATCTGTTATAGTTATAATTGTTTTTCTTAATAAACAACACAAGATTATAATCTGAAATTGAATTATTGCTATTATATACGGATTTGTATTCACTATTTTTCTTGATTATTATCATTTTATTTCCTTATTAACATGGAATAAAAGGCCACTTATGCGGCCTTATGCTGACAATTTCTTTCTACCTTTTGCCCTTCTACTCTTTAACACATTTCTTCCGGATTTTGTGCTCATTCTTTTAAGAAATCCATGTTCACTGCTTCTTTGTTTTCTTTTTGGCTGATAAGTTCTTTTCATTGAAAACACCTCCTTGTACCAGATATATATATAAATATTTAAATTTTCATATTTTTAAATTATAATATTATTAAATATTTATGTCAACACTGAAATTTTCTAACTTCTAAAGACTATTATATAAAATGGGAACATTCATTCATCCAGCAAAGATTATCCCCATACCTTTATACTATATTTTTAGATATATTGCAATTATTTTTTAAAATATTTAAATTTAAATTGAAATTGTGGATAAAAAATGATAGTATGGTAAGTGTCTGTGGATAACTTTTTTATCAACATTTTCATGGACAACTTGTTTTTAATTATTAAAGTTATCTTAACTATTCAATTAATTTAAATGTGCATATTTTTATAAACAACTGTTTATATCTGTTATTTTATCACTTATATTAAACTTTAATCAACATATTGTTAATTTTTTTATCAACACCGGAGGAAGTTATGAATTTTGAAGAATTATGGAATGAAGTATTAGAAATAGTAAAAGAAGATACTAACCAGGTTAGCTTTAATACCTGGTTCAAACCTCTTAAGATAGTAGCATATAAAAATAACACCATTTATTTGGAAACTGCTGATGATTTTTTAAGAACTACAATTAAAAAAAGACATTACAATTTTCTAAAAAATTCTTTCAACTATGTTTTAAAGAAGGAAACTGAGCTGATATTTACAATACCCGGAGAAGGTATAGATAAAGAAGTGAAAAAAATAGATTCTAATAATGGTATTGATGAATCAGACCCTTTATATAATGGAAGAAAGTTAAATCCTAAATACAGATTTGATAATTTCATTATAGGTAACAGTAATCGTTTTGCACATGCTGCCTCCTTAGCTGTTGCAGAAGCACCTTCAACCGCATATAATCCTTTGTTTTTATATGGAGGAGTAGGTCTTGGAAAAACTCATTTAATGCATGCTATAGGTCATTATGTTTTAGATAACAATCCGGATGCTTATGTATTGTATGTTACCAGCGAAAAATTTACAAATGACCTTATTAATTCAATTAAAGACGGCACTAATGAAGAATTTAGAAATACATACAGAAAAGCAGATGTGCTATTGGTTGATGATATTCAGTTTATAGCAGGAAAAGAAAGTACTCAGGAAGAATTTTTCCACACTTTTAATGCTTTACATGAAGCCAATAAACAAATTATTGTTTCCAGTGATAATCCACCTTCTGAAATTCCTACCTTGGAAGATAGATTGCGCTCACGTTTTGAATGGGGGTTAATAGCTGATATCCAGCCGCCTGACTATGAAACAAGAATAGCAATACTTAGGAAAAAAGCTGAAGCTGAAAATTATAATGTTCCTGACGATGTAATTACATACATTGCACAACATATACAATCAAATATCAGAAAACTTGAAGGAGCACTTATTCGTATTTATGCTTATGCATCCCTGACTAATAAAAAAGAGGTTTCTCTTGAATTAGCTCAGGAAGCATTGAAACATTTAATTTCCAAGAATAAGAAAGTTTCTGTTTCAGATATTAAAGAAGTTGTTGCAAATTATTACAATATTCCAATTGATGATATAATTTCAAAAAAGAAAACAAAAAATATTGCATATCCAAGGCAAATAGCAATGTATATATCAAGAAAGCTAACAGATTTATCACTTCCTAAAATAGGTGATGAGTTTGGAGGAAGAGACCATTCAACTGTTCTTCATGCTTGCAATAAAATTGATGATGATATGGAAAACAGCCAGGAAATAAAGAAAAATATAGAAGATTTAATTTCAATGCTCAATAATTAACATTATATGTTGACAAACTGTTAATGATTGTTTATATAAAAATAACTATTTAAAAATGTTCTTTACTAAATTAAAACAATCCACAAAAAAATTTTTTAAAAACATTTATAATACAATACTTTATATACTTTTCAACAAATTAACAGCACCTACTGATATTACTAATAATTATTTTATATATTTCTACTAATCGATGTAAATTATTTTATCAACACGAAATTATTTAAGGAGCTTATTATGAAAATAAAAATTAACCAAAATGAACTTAATAAATCTATTAATATAGTGCAAAAAGCTGTTTCTTTAAGAACCCCTCTTCCTATATTATCAGGAATACTTATTGAAGCTAAAAATAATATGCTTATATTAACTGCAACAGATTTAGATTTAGGAATCAAAACATATTCTCCTTGCGAAATAGAAGAAGAAGGAGCAATTGTAGTGCAGTCAAAATTAATAGGTGATTTTGTAAGAAAACTTCCCACTAATTCATACGTTTTTATTGAAACAAAGGAAAACAACAATATGGAAATAAAATGTTTGAATTCAGAAATCAATATACTTGGCAATTCAGCTGCTGAATATCCTGATAATACTTTTGATAATGAAGGTGAAACTTTTAAAATAAAGACAGAAACATTAAAGGATTTAATAAGACATACATATTTTGCTGCAGCACAAGAAAATATAAAACCTATATTTACAGGATGTCTTCTTGAAATTAAAAATAATTTATGTACAATTGTAGCTCTTGACGGATACAGAATGGCGGTTAAAAAGGAATTTATTGATTATGATAGTGAAATTTCAATAGTTGTTCCTTCAAAAACACTGCTTGAAATACTTAGAATTATTGAAGATAACGAAGAAGAAACAGAAATAGTGGTGTCGGAAAGCCACATTTCATTTAAAATAGAAAATACTATTATAATTTCGAATCTTTTAGAAGGAAAATTTATAGACTATGAAGGAATTATAAAAGATAATTATGTTTCTGTTGTAAAGGTAAATACCGAAGATATAAAGGAAAGCATAGAAAGAGCATCTCTTCTTGCAAGAGATGATAAAAATAATTTAGTTATATTAGATATTAAAGATTACAATATGCAAATTAATTCTGCTTCAGAATATGGAAATGTAGAAGAAAATATTTCTGTTGAAAAGGATGGAGAAGATATTAAAATAGGCTTTAATTCAAAATATATTTTAGATTATCTGAAAGTTATTGAAAGTGATATAATTTCACTTAACTTAATAGGAAAAAATAATCCATGCTTCATTAAAGAAGAAAATGAAGATAAAGATAAATATTATATTTACATGGTTCTGCCGGTAAGAATAAGTTAGCAAATCTGTACAATCAGAATTATCATGTGTTAGCGCACCACGGTAAACGAATATTTTCCAGTTTGTCATCCTGAGCGAATGCGAAGGATCTCATGTTTTCAGGGAAGTGGGACACACCTCTACTATAGGGATAGTCTTTGAGGTAAGAGGAATGTCCCTGTACTTGAGATTCTTCAC
>CAZCTI010000011.1:0-26683 GCA_964501385.1 uncultured Clostridia bacterium | reverse complement strand
AGGAAAGATTTCTTGCTTTGGGATTGACAAAAGGTGCAGATGTGGAAGTGTTAAGGAAAGGTCCAAAAAATAATTTAACGGTTTACAGAATAAGAGGAGCAATGATTGCCCTTAGAAATGAAGAATCAAGGTTTATTGAAGTATTGTAAAAGGGGGTGACATCTTGGGACTTACAGCACAATCTGTCAGAATGGAATCTTTAAGAGATATTTATGAAATAGAAAAAGGGGAAAAACAGTATATAGTAGCATTAGCAGGCAACCCCAATACAGGTAAGAGCACAGTTTTTAACTATTTAACAGGACTTAATCAGCATACGGGAAACTGGCCCGGTAAGACTGTTGTTTCTGCAAGAGGAGAATTTAAATATAACAATAATGAATATATTATGGTTGACCTGCCGGGGTCCTATTCATTATTTACTGCATCTAAAGATGAAGAGGTTACGAGGGATTTTTTATGTTACGGGAATTATGATGTTGTGGTAGTTGTTGCAGATGCCACATGTCTTGAAAGAAATTTAAACTTAGCTTTTCAAATATCCAAGCTTACAGATAAAGTAATTCTTTGCATTAATTTAATAGATGAGGCAAAGAAAAAAAATATTACAATCGATAAATTGGGACTGCAAAATGAATTAAATATTCCTATAGTATTAACTTCAGCAAGAAACGGTCATGGCATGACTGTGCTTAAGGAATTAATTGAAAAAACTTCACAAAGTAAAACCAAAGAGGAAAATAAAAATATCTTATATTTTGAACAGGATGATGAAATAAGAGAGAAAATTTCAGAGCAAAATTATAATTATGCTAATGAATTAAAGAGGAAATATGTAAAGGAGGATATTAAAAAGCTTAACAGAGACAAAAAAATTGATGATATTGTTACATCTAAACGATTTGGAATACCTATAATGCTTTTTTTGTTAGGGCTGATTTTCTGGATTACAATTCAAGGAGCAAACATACCTTCGAAGGTTTTAAGTGATATATTATTTGGACTGCAATATAAATTAAATGATATTTTTATAAGCTTTGGAGTAAATGATTTTGTAAGAGGAATTATTGTGGATGGAATGTACCGAAGCCTTGCATGGGTTGTATCTGTAATGCTTCCCCCTATGGCAATATTCTTTCCACTGTTCACTCTTTTTGAAGACTTAGGATATTTGCCAAGGGTTGCATTTAATTTAGACCACATGTTTAAAAAAGCATGTGCTCACGGGAAAATGTGTCTTACAATGTGCATGGGATTTGGATGCAACGCTGCAGGAGTTATTGGGTGCAGGATTATTGATTCCCCAAGAGAAAGATTAATTGCAATAATTACTAATAACTTAGTTCCCTGCAACGGCAGATTCCCTCTGATTATAATATTGTCAGCAGCATTTTTTGCATTTACGGGAACATTTCTTGATGGCATTATACCTGCATTGTTCATAACCTTGATGGTTCTTATAGGGGTATTTGCGACTTTGGCTTTATCTTATTTATTATCCAAAACTCTATTAAAAGGAGTTCCCTCTACGTTTACATTAGAGCTGCCTCCCTATAGGGCTCCCCAAGTAGGGAGAATAATTTACACATCACTTATTGACAGAACCATATTTGTATTGTCAAGAGCGGTAGCTGTTGCAGCACCTGCGGGTGCAATTACCTGGCTTTTGGCAAATATTTATGTAGGGGATTTAAGTATTTTGATTCACATGGCCAACTTTTTAGACCCTGTTGGTCGTGCCATAGGCCTTGATGGATTCATACTTATAGCTTTTATAGCAGGTTTTCCTGCAAATGAAATTGTGATTCCCGTTTTATTGATGGCATATATGTCTACAGGCTCTCTTACGGATTTTGAAAGTATTAGTTCATTAAGACAAATTTTGATATCTAATGGCTGGACTGCATTAACTGCCATAAATGTAATGTTGTTTTCCTTGCTTCACTGGCCTTGCTCCACAACACTTTGGACCATAAAAAAAGAAACAGGCAGCTTAAAATGGACCTTTGCAGCGTTTATAATTCCTACTGCATTTGCATTCTTAGTATGCTTCATAACAGCAAGTGTTTTTAGATTGGTATGAATAACCATCACGTCAATGTCATTGCTATGAATAAGCTGCGAAGCAGTGTGTCATTCTGAACCGTAGGTGAAGAATCTCAGAATTTAAAGATATGAGATCCTTCGTTGCACTCAGGATGACAAAGCGGACAATATTCGTTTATCGTGGTGTGTATAACACATGATAATTCTGAACACAGTGAAGAATCTCATAAAAGCTGAGATCTTTCGCTTCACCTAGGATGACAAAAAGGATTTGAGCAAAGCTCAAATCCTTCATTAACTGTTCATTGTTGAATATTCATTATTGATTGTTTACTAAATCTCGTATTCTTCCTATTACTTTTTCTTCTCCCATTATCTGCTGCAATTCCCACACATCCGGTGATGAGGCACGGCCTACTATGGCAATTCTTATAACTGTGCTTACATCTCCTACATGACCTTTATACATATCAGGATTTTTCTTATAATCTTTTGGTTTTGCAGCATATCCGTTTTCAGATGCAATAATTCTTATTTTTTCAAACCATTGGCTTTGGTCGTCGCTGTGGTCATAAGTATTTAAATAAGCTTGAAGAAGTTTTTTTGCATCTTCATCGTTAATGTTTTCAGGATAATTGTCTTCAATTTTGAAATATTCATCAAAGTAATAGCTAATAAAATTCAAAATTTGCTCACAGTACATCAAGTCCTTACGAGGCTTTTGACCATCTCTGCCAACAGACAATAATTTAATAACTTCATCCTTATTGGAGGATAAAAGCTCTGCTGCTTCTGTTTTATGTTCATTTGCCCAGATAAATAAAAATTCATAAATTTCTTCCGTAGGAATTTTTAATAAAACATCCTTACTGATATTGTTTAACTTGTCTAAATCAAATAATGCTCCTGAATTGCTCATCTTTTCCAATGTAAATTGAAATTCATCAATTGAACTGTCAGGGTTTTCCATTCTCCATTCTTCAAAATTTGAATTTAAAATAGTAAGAAGGTATTCTCGAACGGCTGCAGGATGATAACCTAATTCCCTGTAGTATCCTAATCCTAATTCCGGATCTTTTCTTTTTGAAAGCTTTCTTTTAGCTCCATCATCCATTTTCATTAAATGAGCTGTATGACAATAAATTGGAGTTTCAAAGCCAAAAGTTTTAAATATTTCATAATGAATAGGCAGTGTTGAAAGCCATTCTTCACCTCTAACCACATGAGTTATACGCATTAGATGATCATCAACCACATGAGCAAAATGGTATGTTGGTATGCCGTTTGTTTTTAATATTACAACATCCTGATAATTTTCATGAATTGATAGGTGCCCTCTTATTGCATCGTCTATTTCAAATGTTCCTTCTTCTGTTCCTTCAGAGCGAAATCTTATAACAAATTCTTCATTATTACTTAAATGTTTCTCTACTTCTTCAAGAGATAAATTTCTGTCTCTTGCCCACTTGCCGTAGTATCCGGTATTAACATTTTCCTTAACTTGCTGATTTCTTAATTCTTCTAACTCTTCTTCAGTGCAAAAACAAGGATAAGCTCTTCCCATTTCAACTAAGTATTTAGCAAAGCACTGATATACTAAAGCTCTGTTGCTTTGAAAATATGGACCGTAATTACCCGTTTCTCCTTCAATTCCTGCACCTTCGTCAAATTTTAAACCAAAGAATTCAAGTGATGAAATTATTGTTTCTACAGCACCTTCTACTTTTCGTTTTTCGTCAGTATCTTCAATTCTAAGCATAAAAACACCACCGCTTTGATGGGCTAAGCGTTCATCAACAAAGGCTCCGTACAAATTCCCCAAATGAATAAAACCCGTTGGGCTCGGTGCTAATCTTGTTACTTTTGCTCCTTTAGGCAAATCACGCTTTGGATATACTTCATTTTCATAATAATCAATTGTCTTTGATATATTTGGAAACAATAGTTCCGATAGTTTCTTATAATTCATTTTCTCCTCCATAAATACGGGGACATTACTGCAAATGCGTCCCCTATATTAAACAAAAGACGGTCATAGACCGCCCCTTAATCCTTAACGGAGACATTTCTTCTACCATCGAAGACGATCCCGATAACAGAAGGTGTGTCCCCCTTCCAAGTACGGGGACATTCCTCTAAAGCTCACCCCCAAAGACTATCCTGTCTTTAGAGGTGTGTCCCCCTTCCATTTATAACCCATAGGGGAGTCGAACCCCTGATTCCACCGTGAGAGGGTGGCGTCTTGACCACTTGACCAATGAGTCTCTATTTAGGGACATTCCTTCCACCCTCAAAGACTATCCCGATAAAAGAAGGTGTGTCCCTACACCTTTTTTATTATATAACAACCCATTGTTTTTGTCTATTAAAAAATGAGAAAAAATAATAATTGTATCCTAAAATTTTACACTATTTCTTTGAGCAATCTTCGCAGCAACCTCCACCTACATCACCATCTTTAACCATTAATAATTTATTATTATCTGCAGAAACTTCTTTAAACCCTATATTTTCAAATAATTTTACTTGATTTTCATCTGCTTCTATATAAGTTTTTTCAGCACCCATTGTAACAGCTCTTCTTATGAGCATCCTTACAAGTAAATCCTCATAATTAAGATATTTATATTGTTTTTTAATGCAAAGCATATCAATAAAATATTTACCCTCTTTAAAAAATAATCTTGCCGCTCCTGCAGTGTCATCTTCATCATACAACACAGCATTAAAAGCAAATTCATCATAAAAATCAGTAATCTTATCTGCTTTTTCAACAGCAAGCACTTCTTTCCTTATATCAAGCACTACACTTAAATTATCCTTTCCCTGAAACCATCTTGTCGAAACCATAATATACCTCAAGCTTTTTTTGACAATGGGACCAGATTGCGACACTATAAGTCCCTTCGTCATATATTTTATAGCTAATCGTTTAATAATTCAATGATAAACTTTATAAAAAATTAGAATTTTATTAAGATGATGCTTGCCACTGTAATAGTAAGAAAGAGGCATAATCATATTCTATAACAAACACCCCGTTTGACATCTACGGTTCAGAATGACAAAAAGCAATGAGATATTCATTGACATCTCATTGCTTTTTTGGAGGTAAAATAATTTATTTCAAACTTTGTGCAGCATGTGCACCTGATATACGCCCGCTTGTTGCTGCAAATTGAACTGCACTTCCTGACATATAAACCTGATTGTAAAGAATCCTGTTTGCACATTCTCCACCGGCATACAAGTTATTGATGATACTTCCATCTTTACGAAGAACTTGGAAGTTGTCGTTTGTTTTAACTCCGCCGAATGTTCCCATTGTTTTAGGATAAATTTTCAGTGCATAATATGGTTTAGTTTCCATCGGTACTAAGAAGTTCTTGCTCTTACCTAAAGAATCAGTGCCTGTCTTTGCTCCCTCATTATAATCTGTCATTGTTTTAACTAATGTTTCTTTTGGAACTCCCATGGCTTCAGCTAACTTTTCAAAAGTTTCGCCCTTAGCAACTTCTCCTGTTGATAATGCTGCTTCCAATAATTCAACGGTCTTTGCATTTGCTTCACTTGAATCTAAAATTAGCCAAGGTATTTCTTGTTCAGCAACAATATTTGTAACTATTGCATAATGTGTTTCTTCATTTATAAAACGCTCACCGTTTTCATTAACATAAACTTTTGTCCAATCCCATGCTAAGCCTGCTGTTCCATCTACTTTAGCACCAAAGGAAAGTCCTATGCTCCATGGATCTTCATATAATGCTGCTCCAATTTTTTCTGCCATCAATATACCATCTCCGGTAGCTCCTGCAGTTGCAGCACTTAATGAAGCTGAACCGGCTAACTTAGGAGCAAATCGTGCCAATAATTCATCATTCTTAGCAAATCCACCTGCAGCTAAAATTACCTTCTTTGCATTAATAGTGATTTTACCGTTCTTACCTTCAGCCACAACACCAACTACATCGCCGTTTGCATTTGTAATCAGTTCTGTTGCTTTAGTTTCTGTCATAATTTCAATATTATTTTTTCTTACGAAATTCTCTATACTTTGTATAAAGGCCGCTCCGCCTTTTTTGCCGTCAATTTCTGCAGGGAAGTGAAGCCTTTTAACATAATCAACTCCGTAGCCTTCTATGCTGCCATATTTGTGCCCAATATAATCAACAAGCCATTCAGTTGTAATTACAGCTTCATCCATAAATTTATCTACAAAATCATAATCAGGATACATAAAACCTGGATTGCTTGCAGCCTGTCTCTCTTTCCAAAGCTCCATCCAAGATTCCTTTGTATCGGTTATTCCTAATTCACGTTGGAACTTTGTATCTGTTGCTGAAATTCCTCCACCTGACATTGCTGTGGAGCCTCCTGTTATTGCAAGCTTTTCTAAAACTATTACATCAGCACCGTTTTCATAAGCAGAAGCTGCAGCTGTTAAACCGGTACCTCCTGCACCAACAACAACTATATCAGTTGTTAATACTGTTTCCGCATCTTTTACATCAGAAACGCTTTCTGCCTTAAGGTCGTCTACATTGCCGCCGGCCTGTTTTATGCAATCTTCTACAGCTGCTAAAATTGCTTCAGATGTAAAAGTAGCACCAGTAACAGAATCAACTGCTAAAGTCTGACCGGTAACAATTTCTTCAGGTAAACGGTCTATGGCAATGTCACCAATACCTGCTGTCTCTGCATGTTCCAATACTTTAATGGATACTATTGATGTATCATCAAATACAACCTCAACCTTTACATCTTTGTTATGTCCTTTAGCTGTTGCAGTATAAGTTCCTGCTTTATATATAGCTTCCTCATTTTGTGGAGGTATATCGGCAGGTTTATCTGCAGTTGTACATCCGACAACACCTAATAACATTGACATAGTTAATAAAATGCTTAAAAATACTTTTAATGTCTTATTCTTCATCTTTCCTCCTGATTTTTTATTAAGAATTAAACTAATTAGTTAGTTAATTCTCAAACTTAATTTAATGGTAGTTTATCGGGTAGAATCCATGTCAATAGTATAATTATAGTTAATTTTTAATATTAAAAACAAAAACCTCGGGTTAACCCAAGGTTATTCTTTATATACATTTATTAAAACAGTTTATTCATTTTATCATGGGGTTAACCCAATGCTTTTATGCCAAAATATGTTCCTTGATAATTCTGCTTTCCACTAACATCTCTGTTGTAGGATTTGCCATCTGTCAAAGGTCCTATAACAGCGGAATTTAGTGTTCTTATATTGTAATCTTTTAGCAGCATAAAAGTTTTATCTTTATTATATAAACCTTCAGTTTCGATTATTTTACCCGTCCTGCTAACTTTTTCGCTGTATAAATATACTCCGCCAATAATACCGTTTGCTTTAAGCTTAGGTAAAATTACGTCAAACAGTTTTGTTCCTGTACTTAATTCATAACTGTTTGTCATCATGTAGTCAATCATCATGTCAACCGATAAACTTTTAATGGGCAGGTTATTATAATCACAGCATAAAAATATAAAATTTTTATGTTTATAATAATTTTCCAAGTCCATTTTTAAATTAGCCAGTCTTTCATAATCATAATCAACAAGAATGTAAGTAGAATTTTGAGGCAAATATTTAATATATTGCATCAAAAAGAAACCTACGCAATTATCCAATTCAAGAATATATTTTGGTTCCCCGCCCCAATTATTTATATGCTCCACCAAGGCTGCCATTCCTTTGTACAAAAAATTACTGAAGGAATGTGTAGTTGCTTCTAAGTATTCTTCTTTGGAAGGCATCCTTTCACCATGTAAAAGTTTAGTTCGCACACTTCTTTTATCGATATATATTCCATCTTTTATTTCTGCTGTAAATCCGCAATCACATTGAATATTCGCTTCAATTATATTGTTTTTTTCTATGATGCCTGCTGACAAGGTTAATTGATGATGACAATCGGGACATTCAAGTAAATGTAAGGAAGATAATGAAAAACCTAATTTCTGCACATCTTCATTTTCTCTATATTTAATTTTATAAATTTCTTCTTTTAAATTGTTATTTAAATTATTTATATTCAAAATAAGATTATCCACTTCCTTTCTCTTTTTTTCAAGAAAGGACAAGTATAATTTTCTGAATGAATTTGTATTTTCACCGCTTATACGTTGCATAGCCAAAATTTCCTGGATATCATTTAAAGAAAATCCTAAGTTTTTAAGTTCAATTATTTTTTTAATGTCTCGACTGTCAGCATCACTGAATTTATAATGACCACCGTTTTTTTCCGTTACCAACAGCCCTAAATCTAAATAATGCCGTACCGTATCTTGGGTTATGTTATGTATCTGGGCAAACTTACCTATTTTCATGAATTACTCCTGTTTTGATAAAAAGATAAAGGGAATTTAATATCCCTATATTATATATTATACCATCTTTCACCCTCCATGAATCATTTTTGTTAATAAAAAAATATATTAGCTTTGACCTTTAAATTGTCTGTGATATAATGATTTTAAATAAAAAGTATGCTTTAGCCTTTGCTATAAATAAGTCTTGTCTTTCTGAGAACTTTAGCCTGAAGAATCGCATAAAAAAATGAGATCCTTCGCTTTCGCTCAGGATGACAAAACAAAACGTGATCATTTATCCTTGTGTGATTCACATATGGATAATTCGACGAAGCATAATATATAAAGAGGTGTAATATGATAGGTGTAAAGTTAAGGGAAATCAGAAAACAAAACAATTTAACTAAACAAGAATTAAGTGTTGCATTAAATGTACCAAAGGAAAGAATAAAGTTATATGAAACAGACTTAGAAACTCCATCTGATTTTTATTTATCAAGTTTTGCACAATATTTTAAAATTTCAAAAGAAGATTTATTTGAATAATTAAATAATCTTAATAATACATATGTTGAATTATTTGCAAATTTATGTTAAATTTATAACATCTAAGCTTAAGGATTTTTCTAAGAGCAAGGAATACATTAATAATATTTTTAATATTATTCCTTGTGGTGCAAGGAATTTTTTTATTGGGGAGTAATTATGGATAAAAGAATAGGAGTAATAGGCATAGTAATCGAAGATTTGTCCCAAATTGCTGAAGTAAACAATACTCTGCATCAGTATTCCCATATTATTATTGGTAGGATGGGCATTCCCTACATGGAGAGAGAGCTTAATGTAATATCTCTTATAGTTGACGGAACAAATGACGATATAGGAGCTCTTAGCGGAAAATTAGGCAAACTAAAAGGACTCAGTGTTAAAAGTGCTTTGTCCAAAAAATATTGATTGGAGGCAATTTATGAAAAAATTTAGTTTTTTGTTGGTAATTGTTTTAGTATTTGGAATGTTATTAGCAGGCTGCAGCGAAACACCTAATCAGCCGGAAGCACCAAAACAAAATGTCGATCCTGTTAATGTTACAATTGCAGGGCTTAAAGGACCTACATCAATAGGTATGATTAAAATGATTGATGAAAAGGCACTTCAAAGCGATAATTACAATGTAGAATATATTCAAGAAGCAGCACCTGATTCTCTAACAGGAAAAATTATAAACGGTGATATACAAATATCATCTGTTCCCATAAACTTAGCATCTGTATTGTATAATAAAACAAAAGGTGCTGTTCAATTATTAGCTGTAAATACAGTCGGAAATTTGTACATCGTAGGAACTGAGGACTTAAACTCAATTTCACAATTAGAAGGTTATACTCTTGGTATGAGTGCAAAAGGTTCTACTCCTGACTTTGCCATGAATTACATTTTAAACAAAAATGGTCTGGAAGGAAAAATAGAGCTAAATTATGCACTTGATCATGCTACATTAGCACAGTCAGTAATTGCAGGGGATACTAAGGTTGCACTATTGCCACAACCTTTTGTTACACAAACAATGCTTAAAAATTCTAATGTTAAAATGCTTATAGATTTAAACGAAGCATGGAATGAAGCAACAGAAGGAAGCAGCCAACTGTATACGGGATGCATAGTTGTCAACAAGGAATTTGCCAAGAATAACCCGGAATTTATAAGTGAATTTTTAAAGCAATATGAACAATCTGTAAATTGGGTGTTGGAAAATGAAAAGGATGCATCTGTATTGGTTGCAAAACACGAAATTATGCCGGATGCTGTGTTAGTTGAAAAAGCTATTCCATATTGCGGTATAACATTTAAAAAAGCAATGGATGCAAAATCAGGCTTAAATGATTTTTACCAAGTATTATTTGATTCAAACCCTGCTTCAGTAGGAGGAAGCATGCCGGATGATGAATTCTATTTTACGGAATAAAAGCAAATTATTTATTATATTATTTTGGATAATTATGTGGGAGATTTTATCTCTGATAATCAATCAGGAGATTTATCTCCCTTCTCCTCATGCTGCATTTTCATCCCTATTAAATTTATTAAAATGTAAAGATACATACATTACTATTTTCTACAGTTCTTACAGAACATTGATAGGATTCTTTTTATCATGTGCCATAGGTATATTTTTAGGTATTATTTGCGGTATTCATAAGTTTGTTTATGATTTATTTTATCCTTTAATAGTAATTATAAGAACAGTACCTGTTATGAGTATAATAATTATTGCAATAATGTGGTTCAGTGATACTAATGTGCCAATTTTTGTAGCATTTTTAATGTGCTTTCCTATAATCTGGACTAATACCGTGTCCGGAATTCACTCAACTGATATTAAACTTCTTCAAATGTGTGAAGTTTATAAAATAAAAAAGATAAGAGTTATAAAGTCTGTATATTTTTATTCCTCAATTCCTTATATTAAGGCAGGAATGATTTCTGCACTGGGTATAGGCTGGAAGGTTACATCTGCTGCTGAAGTATTAAGCCTTCCTAAGTATTCAATTGGAAGATTTTTATATGATTCAAAAGTATATCTTGAAATTTCAGACTTATTCGCTTGGACAATTATTATTATAACATTAAGTTTTGTATTTGAAAAAATGCTTAAATATTTTTTCAAAATTGGAGATAAATATGATAAAATTAGTTGATATTTCAAAACAATTTGATGATTTGACAGTTTTGAAAGACTTCAATATCACTTTTGAAAAAAATAAAATTACATGTTTATTTGGTCCTTCAGGTGTAGGTAAAACTACTATAGCAAATATTGTTGCAGGGATTGTTCCTGTTGATAAGGGTATTACCGATGGTATTGGCAATTCATTGTTTTCTTATGTTTTTCAAGAGCCAAGGCTTCTTAAGTGGTACAGTGT
Source organism: uncultured Clostridia bacterium (assembly GCA_964501385.1). Taxonomy (GTDB): domain Bacteria; phylum Bacillota; class Clostridia; order Tissierellales; family Sedimentibacteraceae; genus Sedimentibacter. The sequence goes on along the minus strand of CAZCTI010000011.1, from coordinate 15,374 downwards.
ATATGAGAATATTAATTTTGTCTTAAAAGATGTTTACGATTATGATAAAAGGGTAAAAATAATAGACAGTTATTTAAAAATGGTTGAATTAAGCGAATACAAAAATTATAAAATTGACGCATTAAGCGGTGGTATGGCTCAAAGAGTATCTTTGGCAAGAGCCTTTGCATATCCTTCTGACATACTTATAATGGATGAACCATTTAAGGGATTTGATTTCAAATTAAAAAACGAAATGATTTCCATTTTTAAAAGAATGTGGAACTCAAGTCAAAGAACTGTAATATTTATTACCCATGATGTTGAAGAAGCAATTGATTTATCTCATATTATTTATACTTTAAAAAACAGACCAATAAGTATTGTTAACAGTATAATTGTAAATAATAATAAAGAAGAAATTAAAAAATTGCTTTACAACCTATAACGGTATGGGGACACACCTTTAGGAGGGCAAGTCTACGAGTTCAAACCTAAAGGAATGTCCCCAATTTGTTGGGACACAATCTACGGTATGGTAAATTCCGTGGGTAAGAGGAATGTCCCCGTACTTAGTCTATGCTTAGTAGGAGGAATCAAAAATTTTATGTGACTGAGTTACTGAGTATATTTCTTAATCTTATAAAATAATCATATTAAAAAACGGAGGAAAATATGGAATTTAAACTAACTGATAGTGCAAAAGAAAAATTAAATGAAATGCAAAAAGAAAATAAACCTATAAAATTGGCAATTACAGGCTATTCCTGATGTGGTGCCAAATTTGGCATTGTTTCGGAGAAACAATCAGAAATCGAAAAGGTTTATAATGCAGATGGAATTGATATAATTGTGTCTGATGAACTGGAAGGTGCAATAAAAGGTGCTGAAATTGATTATTCAACTTCATTTTTTACGAAAGGATTTGAGATAACCCCCATTTATGCAAGAAGATAGGAGTTGTAATGAATATTGAAATTACTGACAGGGCAAAAGAAAAGCTATTGCTGATGAAGGAAAAAAACATGCCCATAACTATAATGAAATATCCCTTGGGATGAGCAGGATTTAAATATAAAATTGTTTCGGTGAAACAAAAAGAAGATGATGATTTGTATAATGTTGATGGTCTTGATATAATAGTTACAGGAGACAGTGAGTTTGAATTAAAAGGTGCAAAAATTGATTATGGCGGACTAATATTCAAAGATTTTATCGTGTCTCCAAAATTCTAATAGCAGCGGGGCTTTAAATGTATACAATTTGGGCAAAAAAAATAAAAAACAATAGAATTATTAACTCTGTGGTAGCAGAAAACAAGGATAATATTTCTGCTGAAGAAAAAAGAAAAATATGCATAGATGAAATATGCAGAAAATTTGATTTAGGTATTCCTGTTTGGCTGAAAAGCCATGACATGGATTTTTCTCAATTTAAATATGTAGTATTTTATCCTGAAGATTTCATGGATGAAATTGATTTTGACAAACTTGAAATTGAATTAATTGACGATGGAAGCGACAAAAACAAAAAGTAAACCTGCTTTATAACAAGCAGGTTTTTTTATGACATAACCAGTGCTGTCCTTAGAATCCGTAGTTACCGTTAAATAGTACTACCAACAACAAGAAAAACCATAGTAAGGTATTTAAATCAATATCACAGTCGCTTTGACACACAATAACAACCAATAACAAAAAGAAAAACAATAATGAGGAATCAATTCCTCCTGTACCTAAAACTTGATCTTTACAATCCCTTCTTCTATCTACACGTCCTCTGTCACCGCGTACCCTGCCGTGGTCACATTGAGTATTTACATTTTCTTTAGCTTCTACAACATCGTCGCATCTATTACACTCCATAAAAACCTCCTAATCACAATGATAACATTTTTAATTATTATATTCATTTGAAGAATTTATGTTAATAATATTGTGAACTACAAGTTTTTTGAAATTATGCATAATATAGAAAAATTTTGAAATAATAATTTTATATTTGATACATAATCAAAGGAGGATAATAATCATTGGATAAATTTGCATTGGTATTAGTTATAATTGGAGCCATAAATTGGGGTCTGATTGCATTATTTCAGTTTGACTTAGTTGCTGCAATTTTTGGCGGTCAGACAGCACTATTCAGTCGATTAGTATATGGTCTAGTAGGTTTGGCAGGCCTATACTGCATTACATTATTATTTAATGAACGTGAACGAGTAGACTAAGTTAATTGAGAGTTCAAGAAAGAAAAAGACAATCCAATTTAGATTGTCTTTTTTGATTCATCTTTGTTGCTGGAAACGTCATCGCTATGAATTATCCAACCTTCCACTTACGATGACAAAATAGTTATTCTCCAGCAATTGCAAGCTTCTTGATTTTCAGTGAAGGAGAGCCTATATATGCTCCACCGGGCAGCCCAAACTTTAAATCCGAGCCTGTTTCTTCAATATTTTTAAGCATTTCGAAATAATTTCCTGCAACTGTAATTTGTTCAACAGGTCTTGAAACTTTTCCACCTTCTACTAAATAACCTAAAGCTGCCAGTGAAAAGTCACCAGATACTGAATTCAAGCCGGAATGAAGTCCTTGAAGTTCAGTTATCATTATTCCCTTTTCCACAGAGGCAATCATTTCTTCCAATGACCTTTCCCCTTTTTCAACATAGAAATTTGAAGGAGATATTCCAATTGATGATTTGTAGGAGCCCTTGCTTGCGTTTCCGGTGGTTTCAATACCATCCTTTTTAGCAGTTTTCAAGTTATGAAAATATGTTTTTAATACCCCTTTATCTACAATCTTTTTATATTTGCATGCAACTCCTTCTCCGTCAAAGGACTTAGATGCAAGACCACCCTCCATATAAGGATCGTCTATAAGCGTGAATTTGTCACTTGCTATCTTTTCATCTATCTTACCTTTTAATAAGGATAGATTTTTTTGCACCGCCTCAGCAGAAAATATTCCCGTAAAAGCTTCCAATAAATCAGCAGCAGCTGAATTTCTGATAATTACATTGTAGTCTCCTGACTTTACGGATTTTGCTCCAAGAAGAGCCAATGCTTCATCAACTGCTTCCTTAGCAATTTCATGTGCATTAAATTTACTAAAATCGTTCCCTGTACGGTATGCCATACCTGTCTTTATGTCTTCACCTTCTTTTGCTACCACAACTATATAGGTGTAAGCAATATTGCTTTTATCTTGTAGGAAAAGACCATTTGTGTTTTGCATAATTGTTTCGCCATAACCATCTCCGTACACGCACGCTTCAACAGATTCGATTCTTTTATCTAATTTAAAGGCTTCAGCTTCAAGGCTTTTAACAAATTTTATTTTGTCTTCTTCCATTATATTTTCTAATGCAGGGTTAAATGAATCAACCTTCTTATATTCATTGGAGCCTTCAAAAATAATTTCTTCATCATCGGAATCTATAACTGTGGCATTTTCCATAACATCTTTAACCAACTGATCTATGGATGTTTCATCTACCTTTTCGGTATATGAATATCCCATTTTACCATTGTAAAGTCCTCTTAGGGAAAGACCTTCGCTTTCAGACAAACTGTATCCGTCAAGTTCTTCCTTAAAAACCTTCAAAGAAAGACTTCTGCCGGCAGAATAGTAAACTTCCATATCATTAAGACCGCTTTCATTGCCTTTTTGAAATATTTTATCTATTAATAATTTTATTTCCACTATTGTTCACCTTCCCTTCCGCCTACTGTAATTTCTGAAACTCTTATCATAGGCTGGCCTACATTTGCAGGTATGCTTCCGCTTACAGAACCACACATGCCTTGACTTTGAAGCAGGTTATTTCCAACCATATCAATTTTATTTAATACTTCCGTACCCTTCCCTATTAATGTTGCTCCTCTTACCGGCTCTTTTATTTTACCGTTTTCTACTATATACCCTTCCATTACTGCAAAGTTAAATTCTCCTGTTGCAGGGTTTACAGAACCTCCCCCCATATACTTTGCATAAAGTCCTTTTTCTGTATTAGCAAATATTTCTTCAGTTGTTGATTTGCCATTATCAATAAATGTATTTGACATACGTGAAGTTGGAGCAAATCTATAGGATTGACGTCTTGATGAACCTGTAATATCCATGTTCATTCTTCTTGCGTTTAATTTATCAATCATATATCCCTTAAGTATTCCATTTTCTATAAGTACATTGCGCTGCGAGGCAGTTCCTTCATCATCTATGTTATAAGAACCCCACTCATTGGGAATAGAACCGTCATCTATGGCAGTAACTAGAGGAGATGCAATTTGCTGTCCGATTTTTCCTGCAAATACTGAAAGACCTTTTGCAACTGCTGTTGCTTCTAAGCCATGACCGCATGCTTCGTGGAAAATAACCCCGCCAAATCCATTATCAATAATTACAGGCATTTTGCCACTGGGGCTATACTTGGCATTTACCATTGTTACTGCAATTCTTGATGCTTCCTTGGCATAATAATCTATATCAAGATTTTCAAAAAATTCATAACCTTTGCTTGCACCCGGTCCGAAAAACCCTGACTGCATTTCTCCATTTTTGCTGGCTATGGATGAAATTCCAAGTCTTGAGCGAACCCTTGTATCTTCCTTCCACAAACCTTCCGAGTTAGCCACCATTATATTTTGTATGTAATCTGTGTAATTTACTGTAACCTGTGTAATCAGCTCATCATAATTAAAAGCTGTTTCATAAGCATGCCGCATAGCTTGAACTTTTTTAGTTTTTTCTACTGTAGATGGGTCTATTTGTACCATATTTATGCTCTTAACATCTGTTTTTGTTAAGTTTAATGTAAGGTCAATAATATTTCCTTCAACTGCAGCTGCAGCTTTTTTAGCTGTTTCTATCAATGTATCTCTGTCAGATTTGTTTGTATATGCATAAATACTGTTAAATCCTTTGAATATTCGGATACCTACGCCATAATCCCTTCCTGACACCGTGCTTTCAACTTTGCCGCCAATCATAACAATTCCGTTGTTAGTTCGGTCTTCCACAAAAATTTCGGCAAAATCACCGCCGGTAGACAAAGCAGCCGTAAGGGTATCTTCTATCAATTGTTTATTTAACACACAATCACTCCTTTTTTTCTAATATAAGAGTATTTTACCATATTTTCCTTAAAGTATGAATAATTATTTCAAAGTTTCGGGGACGGTTCTTTTTGATTGATAGTCATTATCAATCAAAAAGAACCGTCCCCGATTTTGGTATTATGATAATTTAATTCTGTGATATACTTTTTTACCTTTTCTAATCATTAACTTTTCGTCTTCAAAATCTTTTTCAGTAACCGTTGCTCCCACATCTTCGATTATAACATCATTGACTGTAACTCCTGATTGCTCGATTAGTCTTCTACCTTCACTTTTAGTTTTTATAAGACCTGCCTTTACCATAAGGTCAATAACAGTAATTCCTTCACCAATGTCATCATTTGATATTTCTGTAGTAGGAATATTTTCCGAATCAGCTCCGCCTCCAAACAATGATTTGGCTGCTTCCTGTGCATTAATTGCATCTTCTTCCGAATGAATAAGCTTAGTTACTTCAAATGCAAGTATTTCTTTTGCTTTATTTATTTCAGAACCTTCAAGTGCACCAAGTCTTCTTACTTCATCCATAGGTATAAATGTAAGCAATGCTAAACATTTCTCCACATCGGCATCATCTATATTTCTCCAGTATTGATAAAATTCATAAGGAGTGGTTTTGTTTCTGTCAAGCCATAGTGCTCCTTTTTCGGTTTTACCCATTTTTTTGCCTTCACTGTTTGTTAATAGTGAAAATGTCATTCCGTATGCCTGTTCACCGGATTTCTTTCTTATAAGTTCAACACCGCCTAAAATATTTGACCATTGGTCATTGCCGCCAAACTGCATTTTACAGTTGTATTTTTGATTCAGTACATAAAAATCATAGGACTGCATCAACATATAGCCAAATTCAAAAAATGTAAGACCCTGTTCCATTCTATTTTTATAGCAATCTGCTGCAAGCATTCTGTTTACCGAAAAATGCACTCCAACTTCCCTCATGAAATCAAGATAATTCAAAGGTAAAAGCCATTCGGAATTCCTTGGCATAAATGCCTTTCCGTCTGAAAAATCCAAGAATTTTTCAAATACCTTTTTAAAGTTTTCTGCATTTTGTGTTATTGTTTCAAATGTCATAATTGAGCGCATTCCTGTTCTGTCACTGGGATCCCCTATCATTGTGGTCCCATCTCCAAGTAATGCAATAGGTTTGTGCCCATGCTGCTGCATTATGGACATAACCATTATTTGTATATAGTGACCAATATGCAGGCTGTCTGCAGTAGGATCAAAACCTATATAAAATGTAACCGATTCTTTTCCTAACAATTCTCTGATTTCTTCTTCATGTGTGCATTGCTCAATGTATCCTCTTTCTTTTAATACATCAAAAACATTTCTTGTTTCCATAAACTCCTCCCATAAAATAAATAACGGGTTATTTCATCCTGAAAGGACGAGATAACCCGTGGTACCACCTTAATTTGCCTAAGCCTCTTTCTGAAATAACGGTCAGCTAACCCGCTGTGCTTTTACACAGAACTCAGGAGTTGTATTTCACACTTTGTGCTGTAAATCTTTCACCAACCGATTCACTCTCTATAATTGTAACCAAAATGTTACTTAAGCTCCTTCACAGTTATGATAAAGTATTAAAGGAATGATAATATAAATTTTATATATTGTCAAGAAATATATGTGTTAATAATAAACACTTTTTACAAATAATGTTCAAAAAATTAAGCATTTCTTAACGTTTATTGAATAAACACTCTTATTCTGTAATAAATTTGTATTCATTTCCTTTGTTTGCAAAATTGTGTAATTTACTTGTCATATCTGGAAATTTAAGAAGTTATTATATATTTTTTTTATGTATTTTGAGTGCTATAATTCATTCATGAGGTCAAGCTCATTAACAAGTTCTAAAGTTTAAAAGGATTAGGTACTACCTGATTCCCAAAAAATCTAAGACTAAATAGGAGTATATCATGAAAAAAAGAATTATCGCATTAACATTAACTGCAGTATTAGCATTATCATCTACATCAGCTTTTGCTGCTACAACAAATTGCACAACAGTGAATTACAATAATTTATTTAAAAATTACACAGGCCAAAATACCAATGTAAAAAACCAGTACAAAGTTATTATAAACGGAAAAGAAGTAAACTTAAATACTATTGATTGGAAAACGGTGTTAAATAAATATGCACCTGATACAAAACCAGCAGCTCCAGTTAAAAAAACTGTTGAGCCGGTTGAAAAGCCTGTAGCTCCAGTAGTAAAACCAGCGGCACCGGCACCAGCTCCGGCACCGGCACCAGCTCCGGTTGTAACCAATAATACAACAGTTACTTCGTCAAATTTATCATATGAACAAAAAGTAGTAGAACTTGTAAATATTGAAAGACAGAAAGCAGGCTTGCCCGCATTAAAAATGGATTCAGCAATTTCTAATGTAGCAAGAGCTAAATCAAAAGACATGGCAGTTAACAATTACTTTGCACATCAGTCACCTACTTATGGTAGTGCAGGAGATATGCTAAGACAATTTGGAATCAAATGGTCAGCATGGGGAGAAAATATTGCTGCTGGACAAAGAACTCCTGAAATAGTAGTAAATGCTTGGATGAATTCACCTGGACACAGAGCCAACATCCTTTCAAGCAATTTCTCTAAAATTGGTGTTGGTTATGAAACTAACTCAAGCGGAAGACCATACTGGACACAAATGTTCACTAATTAACCAAAAACAAAAGCCCCATAATTACGGGGCTTTTATTTTTGGTATTTACTGTTTAGGTACTTCCAATATTGCTCCTCTGTTTCCCGATGTAACCATTGATGCATATCTTGCCAAATATCCTGTTGTTATTTTCGGTTGTCGTGGCTTCCAGTTTTCTCTTCTTTTCTTTAGCTCCTCGTCAGAAACAATAAAATCTATTTTATTTTCATTAATATTTATTTTAATTATATCTCCTTCTTCAACTAATGCAATATTACCGCCTACTGCAGCTTCCGGAGAAACATGTCCTATGGCTGCTCCCCTTGTGGCACCTGAAAATCTACCATCAGTTATTAAGGCAACACTTTCTCCCAAGCCTCTTCCTATGATAGCAGATGTTGGATTTAACATTTCACGCATGCCGGGTCCTCCTTTTGGACCTTCATAACGAATTACAACCACATCTCCTGGAACAATTTCACCCTCATTTATTGCGTTAATTGCATCCTCTTCACAATCAAATACTCTTGCAGGTCCCTCATGAACCATCATGGAAGGTGCAACGGCTGAACGCTTCACAACACATGTATCGGGAGCCAAATTTCCTTTTAATACCGCTATACCTCCCGTTTCACTGTATGGATTATCAATTGGTCTTATTATTTCAAAATTTTTATTATTACATTCTTTGATATTCTCGCCCACGGTTAATCCTGTGCATGTTAGCACATCTAAATTTAATAAATTCTTTTTGCTTAATTCATTCATTGCTGCGAAAACTCCACCTGCATCATCCAAATCTTCCATAAATGTGATGCCTGCAGGTGCAAGATGACATAGATTGGGAGTTTTTGCACTAATTTCATTTGCTATATCAAGGTTTAATTCTATTCCCGCTTCATGAGCTATGGCAGGAAGGTGAAGCATACTGTTTGTGCTGCAGCCTAATGCCATATCAACAGTCAATGCATTTAAAAATGCTTCTTTTGTCATAATGTCTTTTGGCTTTATGTCCTTTTCCAACAGTTCCATTATTTTCATTCCTGCATGCTTTGCAAGCTTTATTCTTTCAGAATAAACTGCAGGAATAGTACCGTTGCCCTTTAGTCCCATTCCCAATGCTTCTGTTAAACAATTCATGCTGTTTGCAGTATACATACCTGAACAGGAACCGCAGGTCGGGCAAGCTTTATTTTCATACTCTTCAACTTCTTCGGATGACATTTTTTCTGCATTAAATGCACCCACTGCTTCAAACATATCTGAAAGACATGTTCTTTTGCCATTCATTTTGCCTGCAAGCATTGGACCCCCGCTTACAAAAATAGTTGGTATGTTTACCCTTGCTGCTGCCATTAATAATCCCGGTACATTTTTATCGCAGTTAGGAACCATTACCAATGCATCAAATTGATGAGCTAAAGCCATTGCTTCTGTTGAATCTGCAATCAAATCTCTTGTTACAAGAGAATATTTCATGCCTGTATGCCCCATTGCTATACCGTCACATACTGCTATTGCAGGAAATACGATTGGTGTTCCACCTGCCATTGCCACCCCTAATTTTACGGCATCAACAATCTTGTCTAAGTTCATATGGCCAGGAACAATTTCATTATAGGAACTTACTATTCCTATTAAAGGCTTGCTTAATTCCTCCTTGGTATAACCTAATGCATTAAATAATGAACGATGGGGTGCCTGCTGCACTCCTTTTTTTACTGAATCACTTCTCATTTATAGACCTCCTGATAAAATTGGATTCCGCTGCATAAGACCTACCGCTATTTGTTCATCGCTATTGCTCGAACAAATAGGGTTAGGGCTATAAAAAAACCTCTCATCACTAAATACATCTAATGATATATTCAGGGACGAAAGGTCTTCGTGGTACCACCCTAATTTACGATATAAAAAAATCGCCTCATTCAAGTCAAAATAATTTCTTATTAAACTCTATCCTTATAACGCAGGATTACGTCTTAGCTTACTGAATTCAGCTTCGAAGCTCGGGAATGATCATTATACTTGCTATCACCGATTTCCACCACACATCGGCTCTCTACTAAATAGTTATTAGTATTTTTGTTTCCGTCAAAGCTTATATTTTACTAATTATAACTTTTGACATACAGCTTGTCAACATATTTTAAAATAAGAATTATTTATCCATAAATATAAAAATAATATGACATCATACGAACATTAATTAAAATCTATTGTTGCACATTTGTATATTTTACGATATAATACAAAATGTGATAGTTTTCTTGCTTCTTTATGTTCATGAAACAGCTCTTTAGAATATTATTAATTGCCATTGGACATATTGAAAATAACAACAAAATTGAAAGCAACCCAGGAGGAGTAATGGAAAATTTTTTTAAACTCAAAGAAAATGGAACTAATGTATCCACTGAAATCATGGCAGGATTCACCACCTTTTTTACAATGTCTTATATTATTTTTGTAAATCCTGCAATACTATCGGCAACAGGAATGCCTTCACAAGCAGTATTTTTAGCAACAATTATAGCAGCAGCAATTGGAACCTTGGTAATGGGATTATTCGCAAACGTACCCTATGCACAGGCACCAGGTATGGGACTTAATGCATTTTTCACTTATACAGTTGTATTTGCCCTTGGATTTTCATGGGAACAAGCATTGGCATTAGTTTTTATTTGCGGAATGCTAAATATTCTTATTACTGTTACAAAAATTCGTAAAAGCATAATAAAATCCATTCCGGAAAGTTTACAAAATGCAATCAGCGGTGGTATAGGAATATTTATTGCATATATAGGTATCAAAGGTGCAAATATTATTGAATTCCTATCAGACAATACAAATATTATTGCAGTTAACGGAGAAGCTTTTGCAGCAGATGGAACTTACAGCAATATATTTTCTTTAGTAACAAATGGAGGAATTGTGCCTGCAGTTGTTAATTTCACAAACCCTGTAACACAGCTGTCACTAATAGGTTTGGCTGTATTGGTTATCCTGCTTGTTTTAAAAGTAAAGGGAGCTATACTTATCAGCATTATAGCAACAACATTAATTGGAATACCTTTTGGAATAGTCGATCTTTCTAATGTATCATTAAGCTCAGGAGGAATATCTTCAGCATTTGCCGATTTAGGAATAACATTTGGAGCAGCTTTTGGACCTAATGGAATGCAATCCTTGTTTTCAGACCCTTCACGTATTCCGTTAGTTTTAATAACAATATTTGCATTCAGCTTATCAGATACATTTGATACAATTGGAACATTTATAGGTACAGGAAGAAGAAGCGGGATTTTCAGCGAAGAAGATCAAAAGGCTCTCGAAACAAGCACAGGTTTTAAATCAAAAATGGATAGAGCATTATTTGCCGATGCAATTGCAACATCCATAGGAGCAGTTTTCGGAACATCAAATACAACTACTTACGTTGAAAGTGCTGCAGGTATTGGAGCAGGAGGTCGTACTGGCTTAACAAGCGTTGTAGTAGCATTACTGTTCATAGCCTGCATATTGATTGCACCAATAGCAGGAATTGTACCTGCAGCAGCAACAGCACCGGTGCTTATAATGGTTGGTGTTATGATGATGTCATCATTTACAAAAATTAACTGGGAAGATTTAGACGAAGCAATACCTGCATTCTTTGCATCAGTGTTTATGGGATTTGGATACAACATATCATACGGAATTGCAGCAGGTTTCATATTCTATGTAATCGTAAAAGCATGCAAGAAAGAATTTAATGAAGTACATCCAATATTATTAGTTTCAACAATTTTGTTCATAATCAACTTCGTAGTATTGGCTATGATATAAATCACCTATAATACCAAAAAGAATTTAAGAAGTGAAAACTTGCAAAAGTTTTACACTTCTTTTATTTTTTCGACATTCAATAAAATCAGAGCTATATATTATCTGACCCACGAGTACTGTATCTTGCATTTTTGAATTTTGTGCAAGATATTCTTGCAAGTTGCAAAGCATTGAAATTGTAATATTCTTGGGTTTTTATCAATTTGAACTTGCATATTTTAGATGGATTTAATACCTTTTCTAACTTTTTTTAATATTTTTGAAAGTTTTTGTTTACAAATTGCATTTTGAGTGATATAATAAGGTAGAATTAAAAAAAGGAGGTATTGTTATGGGCGTAGCTGTGAAAGATATTAGAGATGTTGTTGCAAAAATGAATTTTAGAAAATGTGGTACCATTACTTGCATATATAATGTTGATGGAAAGTGCAGTCAAAAAGAATGCGAATTGCACGAAAGAGGATTAAGGCAAGAAGAAGACTAAAACGGATGGTATGAATATGATAAAATTGAATATAAAAATTTAAAGCGAAAGAAACTATACAGTTGACTTTCGCTTTTTATTTCCCGCAGTCTCAATCACCAATGTTTTAGCTCCCTTTGTTCGCAAACATTGGGATTTCGTTGCAAATGAGCTACCAACCATTTTTCAGAAAACCTATTCGAATAAATGGGGTTAGGGCATCTTAATTTTATCTCTTGTTATGTCGCTTATATTTTTGCAGCCTGCCATTATCATTTTTTCTCTCAGCTCAGCACCGATTTTTTCGGTATATACGTCCAATGGGGACGGTTCTCTTTGGACATTTATTCATCCAAAAGATACAGTCCTCATTGGAAATTTATTTATTTATCTGGTGGGAACCGTCCCCAAAGTTTTTTTGTCCAGCAAGAACCGTCCCCTTTGGGTTTTACTTTTTCATTTGCTCTAATCTTTCAACTACTTTTTCCATCATCAACTGATATTTTTGAAGCTTTTCTTTTTCTTCATTAACAACATCTTCAGGTGCTTTGCTCATAAATTTTTCATTGCATAATTTACCATTAACTCTTTTTAATTCACCTTCAAGTCTTTCTTTTTCTTTTTTAAGTCTTTCAATTTCTTTTTCAAAGTCGATTAAATCAGCCAACGGTAAATAAATTTCTGTTCCGTCAATTACTGAAGATGCAGTGTCTTCACCTATTTCTGTCTTGTCGTTTACAATTTTTACTTCCGTAATATTTGCTAATGTAGCAAAATACTTTGCACCCGCTTCAATAAAAGTTTTTTCTTTTTCTTTTGTGGGGATAAAAATTGCCCTTGCTTTCCTTGAAGGTAAAACATTCATTTCTGCTCTGATATTACGTATACTTCTTATAGCTTCCATAATAAATTCAATATTTGTTTCTGATTCTTCAAAGTTTTCTTCTTCCAAATATTTTGGCCAATCAGCTCTTACCAATCTTTCAGAAGTTTCAGGCAAGTATGACCATATTTCTTCTGTTATAAATGGCATAAACGGATGCAATAATTTAAGCATATCTTTTAAAACCTTTATCAAAACAAATCTTGCAGTATCCTTATCAGTTCCATCGGTACCGTAAAGCCTCGGTTTTACAATCTCAATATACCAATCGCAATATTCATTCCATATGAAATCATAAACTCTTTGTGCAGCCATTCCAAGCTCAAATTTTTCAAGATACATTGTAGCATCCTTAGCTGCCTTGTTTGCCCTGCTGATTATCCATTTATCTTCAGTTTTATAGTTTTTCTTTGCAGTATCTTTATCTATTAAGTCTCCATCAATATTCATCAATACGAATCTTGAAGCATTCCACAGTTTATTTGCAAAGTTGCGGCTTGATTCCAACCTGTCATAATTAAACCTTGTATCGTTTCCAGGAGATATACCTGTCATAAGCATGAAACGCAGTGCATCTGCACCATAGTTTTCAATAACATCAAGAGGGTCTATGCCATTACCTAAGGATTTGCTCATTTTTCTTCCTTCTGCATCTCTCACCAAACCATGAATAAATACATGGGTAAATGGTGATTCGCCTGTAACTTCCAAAGCTGAAAATACCATTCTTATAACCCAGAAGAATATAATATCATATCCTGTTACTAAAACATCCGTGGGATAGAAATATTTTAAATCTTCAGTTTCATTAGGCCAGCCTAATGTTGAAAATGGCCATAATCCGGATGAAAACCATGTATCAAGAACATCTTCATCCTGCTTAATGTTAGTGCTTCCACATTTAGTGCATTTTTTAGGTGCATCTTTTTGAACCATTAATTCATCGCAGTCCTGACAGTAATATGCAGGAATTCTGTGTCCCCACCACAATTGCCTTGAAATACACCAATCTCTTATATTTTCAAGCCAGTGATTATAGATTTTTGTAAATCTTTCAGGAACTAATTCTACATCTTTATCAGCAGCTGCTTTTAATGCAGGTTCTGCCAATGGTTTCATATTTACAAACCACTGATCTGAAATTCTTGGCTCAACAATATTATGACATCTATAGCAGGTACCTACATTGTGGTCAGTACTTTCAATTTTTAATATAAATCCATTATCCTCAAGAGCTTTTACGAATGCTTTTCTGCATTCAAAACGAGTCATTCCTTCATATTTTCCTGCAACTTCATTCATAGTTCCGTCTTCATTCATACAGCTAAGCTGCTCTAAATTGTGACGTAAACCTATTTCAAAGTCATTAGGATCATGAGCAGGGGTTATTTTCAAAGCTCCCGTACCTTTTTCCATATCAGGATATTCGTCTGCAATTATAGGAATTTCTCTTCCTACCAATGGAACAATTACTTTTCTTCCTATTAAGTGTTTATATCTTTCATCATTAGGATGTGCAGCTATGGCAACATCTCCAAATATTGTTTCAGGTCTTGTGGTTGCAACGATAAAATATTCATCCTTATTATCAGCAAAGGAATATTTTACATAATAATATTTACCCGGAGTGTCTTCATGTTCAACCTCAGCATCTGAAAGTGTTGTGTGGCAGTCAGGACACCAGTTTATAATTCTGTTGCCCTTATAAATAAGTCCCCTTTCGTAAAGTCTGATGAAAAATTCAGTAACAGCTTCATTGCAGCCTTCATCCATGGTAAATCTTTCTCTTGACCAGTCACAGGAATTGCCAAGTTTCTTAACCTGCTCAACTATTCTTCCGCCGAACTCTTCCTTCCACTTCCAAGCTCTATTAAGGAATTCTTCTCTTCCTATATCTTCCTTTGTTTTTCCTTCTTCTTTTTTAAGTCTTTCAACTACTTTTACTTCTGTTGCTATGCTCGCATGGTCTGAACCGGGAAGCCACAAAGCTTCATATCCCATCATTCTTTTCCATCTGATGAGAACATCCTGCAATGTTTGGTCCAATGCATGCCCCATATGAAGCTGCCCTGTAATATTTGGGGGTGGCATCACAATGGTAAATGGTTTCTTATTCTTATTAATTTCTGCTCTGAAGCAATTTTCATCCATCCAGATTTTATAAATCTTATCTTCAAATTCCTTCGGATTGTACTTACTTGGTATGTTTGTTGACATAAATATCCTCCCTTTCTACAAATCGCAGGGGAATTCACCAATTTCTCAGCTCCTTACGTCGCATAAATTGGGAATTCTGTGCGTTTGACCTACCATCAATTTCTTTCTCCCTTACGGTCGAAGAAATTGGGTTAGGTCATAAAAAAGCGAGTCTTCTCCCCTATAAAAGGACGAGAAAACCCGCGGTACCACCTAATTTCCATTACGGCTCTT
>CAZCTI010000010.1:0-27649 GCA_964501385.1 uncultured Clostridia bacterium | reverse complement strand
GCTAAAATCGTAGTTGATATAAGCAATAAACATATAATCAAAGTTAATTTATTTTTCATAAAAAATTACCTCCTTTGTAAATAAGACGTAAAAAAGATTGTTTTTGTTCCGGCTACTTTTATTTTTAATTAATTTCAGAAGAATTTTGTAATAATTAGCAAAAGCTAACAAGGATAATCAAATAATTTGAGGGAAATATATAATAAATAACAAAAGGAGGTTTTTATATGAGCAAAGGAAATGGCAGACATAATAAAAATAACATGGGTAACGGTATGGACAAGTTCCGAGGTGCATGTAACGGAATTTCATCAGAAATACAAAACCCAGATTTATCCGATTACAGTACCCTCAAAGAAATTCCTGAATCTGACATAGTATCAGGAAATGTTAATCGAGCTGACAAAGGCAAAGGATATAAAAGTAAGCTAAAATAATTTTTTTACATGCATACAAGTTTATTGCAAAGCCAAGAAGTAAAAATATACCTACTTAGTCAAGTAGGTATTTCACTGTTATAATATATTAACAATTCATATTGCTTAACACTCTTATCAAATCACTAAAAACTCCATAAGCTGTCTGTTCTATTTCCGGTTCATGTTCTACTATGGAAACTGTGCCCATTAAGTCCGTTGTAATACTTACAATGGATGTTGTACCGGTTATGGTTGAGAGAAGAGAATTTTTGCTTACTTCTTCAGGTTTTACTCTTGCAATTACTTTTCCGTTTTCTATTCCCCCATAACAAATAAGCTTAATTACATTATCCCTTTTTTCAGCGTTTTTTATTTGCTCGTAGTCTATGTCTTCTATTCCTTTTCTTTCAACATCATAAGGGGTTATGTTTGCATTCATAAGCACATTTAACAAGGCGGCTGTTTTTGCTGCGGCATCAAATCCTTCTATATCCATTGCAGGGTCTTCTTCTACGAAGCCACGTTTTTTTCCTTCTTTTATAACTTCATCGTATGGCTTGCCTTTTGCAATTTCTTCTAAAACAAAATTTGTAGTGGAATTCAATATCCCTTTTACTTCTGTAACTTTACAGAATTTAAGTGTTTCATCAACTAAATTAAATACAGGTGTACCATCCATTACAGTTGTTTCATAGTAAAAAAGCACCTTATTTTTCTTTGCTAAATTGTTTAATTCTTCAAATGCCCAAGCAATTGGTCCCTTATTTGCACTTACTGCATGTTTATTTCTGTTAAGGGCTGCTTTTATGTGGTCTATTGCCGGCTGACCTGAAAATATTTGTAAAGGAGTTAATTCAAAAAGAATATCATAGTCTATGTTTTCAGCAATTTCCATTGAACTGATATTCCTGTAATCTTTTCTTTTTTCATCAAAATGATTATATTTTTCCAAGTCATTTAATGCATCTAATAAATTAATACCCTTTTCATTCACTAAACATCCTTTTGATTTAGTGGAAATAGCTACAACACTTACATTCACATTGAATTTATTGAATATTTCTTTATGTTTTTCTGTCAACAGCTTTGCAAATGCCTTTCCTACATTGCCAAACCCAAGTATTGCAATTTTAACAATTTTACTGTTCATACTGCCTCCCGTTTAAATTAATTTATTTAATTATATCATAATTTAACATAAATCAAAGGGTGCAAAAAATATATTACTACTATTCCTGAAACCACCATATTTTTAATAGAGGGCTTTAGATATAGCGTTTTTTGACTCGATTCATTGTTGTGATGCTGTGAACCTACATGAAAATGAAATCCCATAAAGTTTACATATGGTGAATTTATTGCTTGTTCTACTGCAGGGAATATTACTTCATCATCTAACGGAATACCAAACTTAGAATCTTTTTTGCCTGTAACGATATAATCGTGGAAATCACTTTTAACTCCCGGAGTGATTCTATAAAGAATATTTATTTTTTTGCCTTTTTCTTTACATATTTCTTCAATTAAATTCAATTTTTTCAGCAGGAAAGTTTGCCTTCATGGCAGTATGTAATTCTCCTCCTGAAACAACGTCCATACAAAGTCCTTCTATTCAATAATTTTACACATGGCCAGTGTTAAAAATGTTTGGAAGCATATGCAGCTCTCGTTCTTTCATATCTTTCGAGAAATGTTTCTCTGATTTAATTGCACTTCTCAACTATTGCTGTTTCACTCATCACATAAAGTGGTGTTCCGTATTGATTAGCCAATTCAACGATGTTACATCCGTCAAAGTACAGTATGTTGTTATTAATTTGAATCATTGTGTTCTCCTTTTTACGAATTAACTCCGTCAAAAATTAAATCTTATGCATATCAATCAGTTCCCAGCTGACTTTAAATTCTTCTCTTCTAATTCCTCTGTCTTCGTATTCCATTTCCCCTACTTGGTTGTCATAAGGGTCATGGCGAAAATAATTTTTAGGAGGGTCAAATTCATGTTGAAATTCTGAGTTGGCAATCATTCTGAATGGGTCTAAGTTTCCAAAATAAAAATCCCATTCGTCTAAATTATTGCTTCTCAGCTCTCCTCCTCCAAAGGATGGGTCAGCAAAAAGCCATCCAAATGGTGCTATATAAAACTGTGCCCAATCATGAGGTCCTATACTGTATGGTGTTACTGCAAGTCCTGACTGCCATTTTGCAGGAATACCTGCATATCTGCAAAGAGTAATAAATAACAGTGCCTGCACACCACAGTCGCCCTTCAAATTAAGTGCAGCATATTCGGGAATATTTGTTATTGTTGAATAGTCTCTCACATATGAGTATTTAACATTTTGTGTAATATAATCATATATTTTTCTTGCTTTTATTAATGGATTAATTTCATCTCCCATAATTTCTTTTGCCAACTCCTTAATATAAGGAGTAAACATAATATGGGGCTCAAGCTCTTCCGTTTCGAAGCTTGGCTGTTCATTTGAAACCTGTGAAGGGTCCGGATTATTGTATTTTAAATGGCTTTCATATGAATATTCAACAGAAAACTCTTGTCCTTCCAATAAATTTACCTCAAAAAACACAGTTCTTGAAGGATAGTCCACGGGAGAAATATAAGTTGCTTCCGGAGTTGTTTTTATTATTTTAATATTAGATTGCTGGCATTCTGCAGGAATGGGAAGATGAACCTTAATTTTTTCTCCTACACTTGCTCTATCATCTTTCATTTTTACCGTTGTTTTTAAATGAATAAAATATGATGCTTTCTTATTTTCTTTAGTATCTTTAATATTGTTGCTTAAAAAGTCTTTTCTGTCTTCGCCTGCACTGTTTTTGTTTTTAAGCCTTGCTTCCAAATCTGCCCTTGTTTTTAGTAAATTTCCATAAAAGCTGCTGTTAAACATAACTTTTCCATCAACCAAAATCCAGTCAGCATGACTTTCATTTTGCAAAACAATTAATTCTTCTTCCGTAAAGTTTTCCAAATTATCCTGCATCTTTTTTAGAGCTGATTCAAAATTGTAAGTATAATTACCTTTAATAGTTTTTATAATTTCTTTTTCTAATTCAAGTCTTTTCCTCAAGGACAAGGTAATTTGCTTATTAAGTCTCAAATCAATAAGTTTTACAGCTTGTTCAAAATATCCTGCCCATTTTAACTTTAAAATGTCCTCGGGTAATTCTACCTTTAAGTACTTTAAATCTTTTAGCATTTACTGTCTCCTTTAGTTTATATCAATGAGATCCTTCAGCTATGCTTAAGGATGACTGTGCTTAAGCTTATTCTTCATCTTTAACTCTTTTTATTTTTGCTCCTAAATTCATGAATTTATTTTCAATATGTTCATAGCCCCTGTCAATATGCTGTATATTTGTAACTTCTGTAAGTCCGTTGGCAATGAGGCCTGCAATTATTAAAGCAGCACCTGCCCTTAAATCCGTGGCTTGTACTACTGTTCCCCTTAAATTATTAATACCCTTTATTTTTGCTTGTTTCTTTGTAAACTCTATGCAGGCTCCCATTTTTTTGAGTTCATCCACATATTTAAATCTGTCTTCGGATACCCCTTCCACAACTGTACTTTCGCCGGAAAGCGAAGATAAAAGCACAGTCATAGGCTGCTGTAAATCTGTGGGAAACCCCGGATATGGCAGGGTCTGAATATTCACCGGAACTAATTCACGGTCATAATAAACACGCATGGAATCTCCATATTCTTCGATACCCATCCCCATTTCTTTAAGCTTTGCAGTTATAGGCTCCATATGTTTTGGAATTATATCATCAATAATAATATCTCCCTTTGTAGCTGCTGCAGCTATCATATATGTACCTGCCTCAATTTGATCAGGTATTACCTTGTAGGTACAGCCTGTTAATTCCTTTACACCGTTTATACGTATTACATCTGTTCCGGCACCCTTAATATCTGCACCCATTGAGTTTAAAAAGTTTGCTGTATCAACTATATGAGGCTCCTTTGCTGCGTTTTCAATAATAGTCTTGCCTTCGGCATATACTGCTGCTAACATAATATTTATGGTTGCTCCTACACTTACCACATCAAGGTAAACTTTATCCCCTACTAATTTATCAGCTTGTACACATACTCGTCCATCATCGCTTATGTCAACCGTTGCACCTAATGCCTCAAACCCCTTTATATGCTGATCAATAGGTCTTTCACCTATATCACAGCCACCGGGCATCAAGCATGATGCACTTTTAAATCTGCCTAATCCTGCTCCAAGCAAATAATATGATGCCCTCATTTTTTTAGATAAACCATTTTCTAAATAAGTTTTATTTACGTTAGTTGCATCAACGTATAATGATGTATCATCTATATAATCTGCATCTGCTCCTAATTCCTTCAATATTTCCAAAAATACATTTACATCTTGTATTTTAGGTACATTTTCTATAATGCACTTGCCGGGGCAAAGAATAGTTGCCGGTATTATTGCAACAGCTGCATTCTTAAATCCCCCTATATTTACTTTTCCTTTTAGTTTTGTGCCACCTTCTATTACAAATTTAGCCATATTTCTTCCTCACAGTAATTTTTTTATTATTCCGGAAACTGTCTAAGTATTTAATCTATTAATAATATAATATTTTTTACAATTTATCAACAAAATATGTTCAATTAATCAATTCCCGGCAGATGTTTTTGTGTTCCATCGCTAAAAATAACTTTCCACGTTGGATCTGAATTTATTCTTTCAATGTTTTGCCAATTATCATCTTCAACACTATAATATGTTATTTCTACTTTTGCAATTTCTTTATTTCTAATTTCAGGATAAGTTAATATTCGAGGCAATGCTTCGATTGCATAAATTGTACGAACCTTTTCAGTTATTTCAGTCACTGAAATAATCCTTTGCATTTCGAATTTATAAATCCCTTCCTTATCTACAAAGAAATACATGTATGAATTATCCATTGAATAGTCATTATATCTCTGAGTGTATACATAATGACAATCTGTTTCTGAAATGTATTTTAAATTTTCAACATAATCATCTGTAATGTTTTTTTCTTTTAAAAAGTTATTTATTTCTTCTTTTATATTTATGTTTTCGTTTATTTTTCCATTAACCTTTTTGCGTAAAGTAAGTCTAAGTTTTTTGCCGTCTATAATTTCTATTGTTTCTCCATTACTGTTGCTATATGAATATACATCTTCAACAGGCTCTATTTTTTCATGTAAATATTTCTCTAAAAGCTGTGAATTTACTTTTATTATGTCATACTCAGTTTCCAAAACAGGCAAAATAAATGTTTCATCCGGTATATCCGCATTTATTGTTATGTTTCTCTGCTTTAGAAGATTTGACACATCCTCTTCAAATTCTATATCGTTATTAGGGTTATACTCAGCTTTTGTCATATAATTCGATGATGTAAAAAGAAAAACATTTAAAATTATAAAAGCTGTTATTAAAATCGTGTTTGTTTTATTCCAATCCATGGCATCTCCTATATTCTACCATTCCTCAATCAAAAGTCCTGATATGGCATTGAATATAAATGTTTTTTCATTTGTTTCTATTACCCATACCACCCTTAAAACCTGCTCTTTTGAAATTCTTGATAAGTCGAAATATCCAAGATATATATTGTTTATTTCTTTAATCATTTCCGGCTTCATTGGTTTAAGCCGGTCAGCTACTTCTTGATTTTCTATAGCTGTATTGTTTTGTCCATTGTTTTCTGTTGTATTTTGAGCTTCAGATACATCAATATTGCTGCTAATTACTTCAATTGCAGGGATAACTTGTATTTGAGCCATTTTATCGCTTTGCTTATCATCAATTTTTCTGATAAACCTTTTATATGAAATAACATTGTTTCCTATAACATCAATTTGAAGAGCTGAGTTTTCTCTTACTTTGCTAAATAATATTGGCCTTTCCAAAATATTGTAGGAAAATGTAAATCTATACCCTTCACTTCCATCTATATGAATATTTTCTAAGCTGCTTAAATATCCGTATTCAGGAAATCCAAGAAATTCCTCAGTAAAATTTACAGCTGCCATAAAGCTTTTATAAACGTCTACTCCATTTTCGGGCTCTATTGATGCATCATAAAAGTCTAATAAACCTTCCTCATTAATCTTGAGTATTTTCTCGGTTCTATAAACATAAACCAAATTTCCGCTTACTTCAACAGACTTTCTTACATAGTCATAGTCATTTCTGAAATAATCCTTAGCAATCTCATTAATTGTGTCAATATCAAAAACATCAAGCTCTGATTGAACGAATACAGGGTTTAGTGCTGTCTGCTCCAATGGTACCGGGACTTGTATTGCTTCATCTCCTATTTTTTGTTGTAACGAATATTTTGTTTTGCTTGATAAATTTATTGTATTTACAATATCTGTCAATTCTTTTGTATTAATTTTATCATTTAAAATTTTTAAAGTATTTTCTCCATTGTAAATATAAATTGAATTGTTGTTTTCTAAATCAATTATTACATTTTTTATATTTTTTACAGTGTTATTAACATTTTCATTTCCAATTTCCATATGACGAGTAAATATTTCTACAGGAATATTTGTATTGAAATCAAATTTTAAATATTCAGAGGGAAATGCTGCAGTTTCAGTAACATGGCTGTTTGCAAAATCAGCAAATGCTGTATTGATTGAAATCAATGCTTTTTCCCACAACCCTCTGTTATCTGAATATAACACAGTATAATAATTATCGTATTTAATTATATTTTTAACCGGTCTTAATACTTCCCATATATGGGCTTCTGTTGTTGTAGTATCACCCTTGCCCTCACTTGCATCAGAACTGAATAGCGAAGGCAATTTCAACCATACGTTGCTGCTTAAATATATACAAATAAGTACCATGACCATCAGAATTATATTTTTAATTTTTGTTTTTAACATATCATCCTCTTACTCGGGAATTGTAATTATCATTTCAGTTCCTTCGTCTATTTCACTGTTGACGGTTATGGAAGAATTATGGGCTTCTGCAATTTGCTTTGCAATTGAAAGTCCAAGCCCTGTTCCACCTAAACCTCTGGCTCTTGCTTTATCTACACGATAAAATCTTTCAAAAATTCTCCCTTGGTCTTCCTTAGGTATACCCTGACCGTCATCTTTTATTTTTACCACTATATTATTATTGCTTCTTTTTGCATCAATCCATACATTGCCATAATTCTGAGTATATTTAACAGCATTTCCTGCAATATTTAACAATATTTGCTCAAAACCGTCCCTGTCAAACATAATATTTAGCTCATCAGGAATATTCAAATGCATGTTGATATTTTTGTTTTTTATCTGAATTTGGAGCTTCTTAACTATTAAATTAACCATTTCCTGCAAATTAATTTTTTCCTTGTTCCAATTTGTTTGTTCGTAGTCCATTCTTGAAAGACGAAGTAAATCGCTTACGAGGCGTGTCATCCTATCGCTTTCTGAATTTATAACATTTAAAAATTCTTCAGCAATTATTTTTTCTTCCAATGCACCATCTAAAAGTGTTTCTGCATAACTTTTAATTGTTGTGATTGGTGTTTTCAATTCATGTGATACATTTGCAACGAATTCTTTTTGTAACTTATCAATTCTATGCTGCTCTGTAATATTTTTAAACACAAGAATTACGCCCCCTATTTCATTTTTGTTGTTCATAAAAGGTGCGTAATCTATATTATAAGTTTCTCCGTTTTTCTCTACCAAGTCTGTTCCGTGATAACCCTTGGACTTAATATAATCCATGGAGATGCTCTCTTTAAGCCTAATTATGACATCATCAAATTTTTCATTTTTTCTAAGCGATAAAATACTTTCTGCAACAGGATTTGCATGAATTATTGTGCCGGACGAATCAACTGTCAAAACACCATCTTCCATATAAGTTAAAGTGGTTTCCATCTTGCTTTTTTCCTGTTGGAGATTAGACATTGACCTTTTTAATTGGTCAATAAGGTAATTGAACATGTTACCCAATTGACCTATTTCATCGTCTGATTTTACATTAACTTTTTGGTCGAAATCACCTAAGGACATTTGCTTTGCTTTTACCGTAAGCTCCTTGATGGGACCCGTTATACTGGTTGATAATATCAATCCTAAGAAAATGGTAACAGTTAAGGCAATTATAGTTGCTTGTGTCATTATTTGCTTTGATTCATCTACTGTATCATAAATGTAATCAATATTATTGATTAAATAAATATAGCCATTTATATTACCGTCTGTCTGCACAGGAAAAGACATGTGATAATAAAATCTTTGATTTTCTGTATCTTCAAATCTATCTAAGGGTGCAGTATGATGAGAAACTCCATCCATGGACTTTGTAAGTATATAATTATCTATTTTATTATTGTTAAATGCACTTACTCCAATAGATTCTTCAACACTGCCTGCAATTATTGTCCTATTTTCGTCATTTAATATTACATATATATTTTCGTTATAACCTACCTGAACACTATTTATGCTTTTTTTTATTTCTTCAATATTTTCATCCCAAGAGCCTGAATTTAATGATTCATAGGATGCAATGATTGAACGAATGCGAGCTTCCATATTTTTCGTATTCATATTCAGCTGAATATCTTCAAGCTGATTGACTATATATATCCCAACTATGGACATGGCAAGAAATACTAACAAAAAATAAATTAAAATAAATCTCCATCTTATACTTTTAAACATACACTCTCCTGTGACTTTCCGCGACTGGTAATTATAAGCACTTTGCATGTATCATTGCTATGATTATCCATCATGCCGAGGGCGAAATCCTCGACATTCTGAATGCAGTGAAGAATCTCAAGTACGGGGACATTCCTCTTACCTCAATGACTATCCCAAAGATAAGATCCTTCTCTACACTCAGGATGAAGCAAATGTACTTTTTACTAATCTAATATATTTCTTAGCTACTTACTCTTAAAGTAATACCCTGTTCCTCGTTTTGTGATTATATATTTATCATCATCTGTTTCTATTTTTTCTCTTAATCTTCTTACAGTTACATCTACTGTTCTTAAATCACCAAATTCATATCCCCACACTTCCTTAAGAAGGTGTTCCCTGTTAAATACTCTGTCCGAATTTTGGAATAAGTATTTTAATAGGTCAAATTCCCTGTTTGTTAGGTCAACTATACAATTATCTTTGCTTACCTCATAGGTATTCATATCTATAGTAAGATTGCCCACAGAAATAATCTTTGATTTCATTTCTTCATCAACCTTAGATAATTTAACTCTTCGTAAATTAGCTCTTACTCTGGCAATTAATTCCTTGTTGCTGAATGGTTTAGTGATATAATCATCAGCTCCCAATTCAAGTCCTGTAATTTTATCATTTTCTTCCTCTTTTGCAGTAAGCATAATTACAGGCATTACGTATTCCATGCGAATTTCTCTTAATACATCAAATCCGTTTTTCTTAGGAAGCATAACATCAAGGATTATTAATTCAGGTTTCATCTGATGAACTGTTTTTACAGCTTCATCTCCGTCATAAGCAGTCTGAACTTCAAAACCCTCTTTTTGAAGATTATATTTAATTATTTCGGCTATAGGTCTTTCATCATCTACAACTAGAATTTTAGGCATTTTTTCACCTCTTATTACTTTTTAATTAGTATAACTAAATTTAATTCTTAAATATTATACCATGTTTTTCAAAAATGAACACCATCTTTATTTAAAAGCATAAATTAATTTAGGTAGGTGATTATAATGAAAAATAATATAGATTTGAATAAGCTATGCCCGGTAATTAAGGGGAGGCTTTCATCAAGCAGCAATAATATTATACCTGTAATAATAAGCTACAAGTCCGGCACAAAGATTAAGGAAGGAGAAATCAGTTCATTATCAAAAAAATTAAAGCACGACCTTCCTATTATTAACGGCTGTGCATGTGAAATGGGCACTGAAGCAATTCTTAAACTAACTTTAGATCCCGATGTAGAATTCATATCCTATGATTCAAAAGTATTTGCGGTAATGGATGTTGCAAGAAAAACTATTGGAGCTGATTATTCCATAAATACAGGATATACTGGGAAAAATGTAACAGTTGCAATTATAGATACAGGTATTGCTCCACATGCAGATTTAATTTATCCCACAAACAGAATTGTAGGATTTAAGGATTATGTAAACAATCAAACAAAATTTTATGATGATAACGGCCATGGCACTCATTGTGCAGGCATATTGGCAGGCAGTGGTTATTCATCCAAAGGAAAATATAAAGGAATAGCACCGGAAGCAAATATCTTATCAATTAAAGTGCTTGATGAACATGGAAACGGGAATACTTCAGATATTCTTTCAACAGTGCAATGGATTATAGAAAACAAGGAGGTTTATAAAACTAAAATAATTAATTTTTCTTTAGGTGCTATTGCACAATATAAGGAAAGAAGAGATCCTTTGGTAAAAGCTGCAAACAGAGCGATTGAAAATAATCTTATAGTAGTGGCAGCAGTAGGTAACAGCGGTCCTATGCGCAATACGATTTTAGCACCGGCAACCAGCAGGTATGTAATATCGGTTGGAGCCTTAAATGACAGGGGCAATCCTTATGCAGAAAATGATACAATAGCTGAATTTTCAAGCAGAGGACCTACATTGGACAGAATCCGCAAGCCCGATCTGATAGCTCCGGGAGTTGATATAATGTCTTTATCAAATAAAAATTTAACCGGCTACACCACACTAAGCGGAACATCAATGTCTGCTCCAATGATTTCCGGAGTTGCAGCATTACTGTTAAATGAAAACCCCAATTATGATCATTTTGATATAAAGAAAAAGCTGCTAAATGCTTGCTTTAGGATAAAAGCATCTTCTTATGATCAGGGAGCTGGTGTGCTGGATATAAGCAGAATATTTTCAAAATAAAGGGAGCTTTAAGCTCCCTTATGATAATATTATTCCTTTTCCTATTGCTTGAGCTTTTATTAGCAGGTCTTCGGCTTTTTCAATAAATCTTTCTAAGGACTCTCCTCTGTATTCTACTAATGCTCCGCTGGCATTAATTGAGTTATTCTTAATATTCAAGTCGTATCTGTTTAGTTCCATTTTTATTCTTTCGATAATTATTTTTGCGATATCAAGTTCTACATTGTTTAATATCATTACAAACTTATCGTCACCGTATCTTCCCACAACATCAATTTTTCTTGCTGCTAAACTAAGTATATGGGCAATATCCTGTAAAATCTTATCACCTGTGAATATTCCATACTTTAAGTTAAATTCTTTAAAATCATCGATATCTATTAAGAACAAACAAAATTCTGTTCCTTCTTCATTATAGCTTTGTATACTGTGTTTTATGCAGTCAGTAACAAATTGAAAATTGTATAAATTTGTAAGAGGGTCAATACTTGCTCTTGACTTAATTTCTCCTTCTAAATGTTTAATTTGCCTGTCCTTTTCAAGAAGTATTCTTCGTATTTCCCTTTTAATAGTTAAATCCTGAATTGTTAAGTAGAAAATATCATCTTTAAATCCAAAGATATTAAACTTGACAAATTTTTCAAATGCATTGACATATTGTTCAATAACAGTGTGGTCACTGGTCATTGCAGCTTCACATAATATTTTTGGCCAATCAAAAATCGAATCTGTAAGGGAGGGAAATACTTCTGTCATTTTTTTGTCAATTAATTGGTCAAGAGTTTTGTTAGTGATTTGTTCAAGATGTTTATTTGCATAAACAGCTACTATATCAAATTTTCCTTCATTATAAATCATTTTACATTTAACAAAAGCATCCGATATGTATTCTACAAATTCAATCATAAATATCCCCCTTCTTATTAATAATCGTCATAAAACCCCATATCCATAAGATTCTTAACTGCCTTTTTTACTGTTTCGTATTCAAAACCCTTACCTATTAAATAGTTCGACAGTTTATATGCTTTTTTGCGGGTATCTACTTCATTTAAACTTAAAAATTTCTTTCTCCCTAAATCAAAAGCTCTTTCTTCTTCGTCTTCTGCGGATATAATTTTTATTTTTTCTTCAATTGTTTCTTTATCAATACCCTTGAAACATAAAGCTTCCTTTATTTTTCGAACACCATATTTAGAAATATTAATTTTGTCATTTATAAACATTTCACAATATCTTTCATCATCTAAATATTTTTGTTCTTTAAGCTTGTTGATGGCATTATCAATTAACCCTGAATCAAAGCCCTTATCCTGCATTTTAAGTCTTAACTCATATTCGCTTTTTGCAGCTCTTGAAAGTATGGAAATACCATAATTATAAACACTTATTTTTTCTTCTGATTTCAAAATATCATCAATAAGCTCATCACTTAAAAGCATGTCCTTCTTAAGGGAATTTTTAATCAAAATATTTACATCTATTGCAAATGAATATTCATCATCTAAATATATATTGAACCTATCTTTATTTTTCTTTTGGTACTCAATTTTTGTTATTTTTTTCATAATTCCTCTTATACTAAGTTATCATCCTGAGAGGTTTATCTATTTGTAAATTTGTGCATCAAATTTACAGTAACATATATTACTATAATCACTAAGAAAATGGCTGCCATTCCCATTCCCATCAATTTAAACGAAGCTAATATATTTTCATTCATTTTTCATCCTCCTATAATAATCCCGGAACTATGCCAATTATTACTCCGCCTGCTATGACGGATGCAATTTGTCCTGCCACATTTGCTCCTACTGCATGCATTAACAGGTGGTTTTGAGGGTCTGCTTCAAGTCCCATTTTCTGAATAACTCTTGAAGACATTGGGAATGCTGAAATTCCTGCTCCTCCAACCATCGGATTTATTTTTTCTTTTAAGAACAGATTTAAGAATTTAGCAAACAATACTCCTGCCATTGTATCAAATATAAATGCCAATAATCCTAATAACATAATTTTAAGTGTATCAAGTGATACAAAGAGATCCGCCTTCATGCTTGCTGATATTGTAAGACCAAGCAGCAGTGTTATTAAATTTACCAAACTGTCTTGTGCTGTTTCTGACAAAGACCTCAATACACCACATTCCCTTATGAGATTTCCAAACATTAAGAATCCTACCAATGATACAGAGGCAGGTGCCACGAGTCCTGCTATGATTGTTACTACTATAGGAAATAACAATCTTGTCATTCTTGATACGCTTTTCGGATTATAGCTCATTCTTATTTTTCTGTCGTTTTTAGTTGTAACTAATTTTATTGCAAAGGGCTGTATAATAGGTACCAATGCCATATATGAATATGCCGCAACTGCTATAGGTCCTATGTACTTGCTTTTAAGAACTTGAGATACCAATATGGATGTTGGTCCGTCAGCTGCTCCTATTATTCCAAATGATGCTGCATCCACTAAATCATATCCCATAAATGAAGCCACTGTAATTGTTGCAAAAATTCCAAATTGTGCTGCTGCACCAAACAATAAAAGCCTTGGATTTGATAACAAAGGTCCAAAATCTATCATTGCTCCTATACCTATAAATAAAAGCAGAGGAAAAGCTTCCGAAGAATTAATTCCAACATCAAATAGCCAGTCTATTATTCCATGTACAGGTCCTATACCTTCTAATGTTTGATTTAAAACACCAGACATTGGTATATTTACAAGTATTGCTCCAAAACCCATAGGCAGTAATAAAGATGGTTCTAATTCTTTTGCTATTGCTAAGTAAATTAGTGTGGCTCCTATTACCCACATAACTATTTGCTGCGGTGTTACACTAATAATACCATTAATTAAAAATTCCATATTAAGCTCCTTTTTCATTTGTTGATAATATTTTAATATAAAAAAATATTTAAATCAATTGTTTATACATATATTGCTTATTTATTTAGTATTTTTTCTTTCTTTGACCATTTTCTGTGTTTTCGAACTTTATATTATTATGTTGACTGATTATACCCTCTTTTATTATTTCTGCAACATATTTTTTAATATCCACAATGAAATCCTTAGAGGGGGCTTCCTTTTTCGCTATTTTACTCAAGGTGCTTTCCCATTCACCGGTCAAATCAGGTTTTTTTAATTTTTCATGAACTATTTCAATCAATTGGATACCGTTATG
The DNA here is from genome assembly GCA_964501385.1 of uncultured Clostridia bacterium. Lineage (GTDB taxonomy): Bacteria > Bacillota > Clostridia > Tissierellales > Sedimentibacteraceae > Sedimentibacter. The sequence goes on along the minus strand of CAZCTI010000010.1, from coordinate 13,119 downwards.
AGTAGGAACTAAATTTTTTTTATTTCTTTTTACATAACCAACTGATATGAGCTTTTCTATTATTCCTGCTCTGGTTGCAGGCGTACCCAAACCTATAGACTTCATTTCTTCTCTTAATTTTTCATCTTCAATTTGTTTTCCCGCTGTTTCCATAGCAGTTAGAAGAGTGGCTTCGGTATATGGTTTAGGGGGAGTTGTTTTTTTCGTTACAACCTTTACATCTTTTGGTAGTATTTTATCTCCCTCATTTAGGTTTACCGTTATTTCCTTATCTTCAGCATCTTCCTTTACTTCCTTGCCTAAAATTATGTCCTCTATTTCCTTCCAGCCGGGTATTACTATTTTTTTACCTCTTGCTTTAAATTTCTCATTTTCAATTATCAGTTCAATGTCTGTCTGGTCAAATTCCTGCTTTCTGTCAAATATTGCAATAAATCTTGCTACTATAAGTCTTAATATATTTTTTTCTCTATCAGGCAGTTTTATTGTCGGAATATTTCTTATATTTGGTGTTACTATTATTGCATGATGGTCTGTTACCTTTGAATCGTCTATGACTCTTTTATCTGCATTCAATTTTTGTTTTTTAACCTTATCAACACAATATTCCGAACCCCTCCATCCATCCTTAACATTTTGCAACAGTCCGGGAAGTGTTGATTTCATATCCTTTGTTAGATACCTTGAATCCGTTCTTGGGTATGTAGTAAGTTTATATTTTTCATATAAATTTTGTGCTGCTTCCAATGTTTGCTCTGCCGAATAACCATATCTTCGGTTTCCGTCTCTTTGTAGTTCTGTCAAGTCATACAAAAGAGGCCTTTCCACAGTTGCCCTTTTTGTTTTTATCTTAGTTATAATCCCTTCCTTATTTTTACACTTATTGACTATTGCTTCCGCTTTTTCCGGTTGGTCTATTCGAGTACCATTTTTGTTAAACCAGGTTGCTTGAAACATTTCACATTCTGCAACAACTTCATAAAAAGGCTGCGATACAAATTCATCTATTTCTTTTTGTCTTGATACAATAAGTGATAGTGTTGGAGTTTGAACTCTTCCTATTGTAAGCTTCTGATTATATTTAACAGTGAAAAGCCTTGTTGCATTAATTCCTACAAGCCAATCAGCTTCTGAGCGTGCTCTTGCTGATTGGAAAAGACTAAAGTATTCCTTGTTGTCTTTAAGCTTATTGAAACCTTCCAAAATAGCTTCATCTGTCATACTGCTTATCCAAAGTCGCTTGACAGGTTTATTGCATTTTGCATTTATGTACACATATCCAAATATAAGTTGTCCTTCTCTTCCTGCATCTGTTGCACAAATAAGTTCATCAACCCTGTCATCATGCATAAGAGATTTAATTGTTTCATATTGTTTTTTCGTTTGCGGGTTAACAGTGTATTTAAACTTATTTGGGAATATGGGAAGGTCATTAATATTCCATCGTTTGTACTTAATATCATATTCTTCCGGATATGCAAGCTGTATCAAATGACCTACGCACCAAGTTACAATATATTCATTGTTTTCTATATAACCATCCCTTGAGGATTTTATATTTAAGACCCTTGCTATATCCTTTGCCACTGATGGTTTTTCTGTTATTATTAACTTCATTTTATCTCTTCCTTTATTAACAATCGTTTAATTATAGCATAGAAATAAGCCATAATGCAAAAAAATTGTTCTAAGAACAATTTTTTTGTTGATAAATAGGGTTTGTATATCTTGGGACATTCCTTCCCTATACATCTATCGGTGTTTCCCCATACCTATTATGTCATGCTTTGGTTGCTGGGAGTAAATGTTGCACAATCTGTTTCCTCTGAGGTCGAAGCATTACGTTTTTGAACTTCGATTTTCTGAGCGTTACAATAATCGCCTGAGGCATAATAGTGACATGTATTCACAACACATTTAATACCGGGATTATGATGATCCATTTTTTGTACTTTTCCTTGCATATGATGTCTCCTTATAAATTATTGAAAGTTAAACTTTCCATGAATATTATGCCCTTGAAAGTTCTTTTTATAATTATATTAATTAATTTAGTTTTAACAAGAATAGAAATTCTTCATATAATAAAAATATACTTAAATCAGGAGGTATTTCATGAAAGAAAAACATATTTTTGCAGGTAATAACACATCTGAGGGGTTTTTTAGTTATTTTGACTATTTGTTAAAGCCTGAAGAAGCTGAACATATTTATATTCTTAAGGGAGGACCGGGAGTAGGAAAAAATCGTTTTATGAAAAGATTTGCTGAAAATATGGTGGAAAAGGGTTATTCTGCAGAATATATTCACTGCTCCAGCGATAATGTAAGTCTTGACGGAATATTAATTCCTGAACTAAAAGTTCTGTTTGTTGATGGAACAGCACCTCATACAATTGACCCTGTAATTCCAGGGGCAGTTGATGAAATTATTAATCTTGGTGCTTTTTTAGACAATCAAAAATTAAAAAAACATAAGGCAGCAATAATCCAAACAAACAAAACAAAGTCTAGTATATACAAAAGTGCCTACAAATATTTAAAAGCTGCAGGAATTATTTATGATGAAATTTGCACAATTTGCGATTCATATGTAAATGTTGATAAATTTAATGAAATGTGTGAAAAAGCAATAGCAGAATTATTTAACACATATGGAAAAGGAACAGGCAATGTAAGAAAATTATTTACAGAATCATTCACTGCAAACGGATATATAAGTCATACTGAACTTTTCTTTGAACAAAATGAAGTTTGGGCAGTAGTCGGCAAAGACACAAACTATTCTTCTGAATTTCTTGAAAGAATTTTAAATGAAGCAATTAAAAGGGGGTTTGATGCAGAGTGCTATTACAGACCTTTAAGTCCTAAAAAACTTCAGCATATTTATTTTCCTGAAAAGCATCTTATTATTATAACTGCAGAACATCATATTAGCGATAAATACAATGAAGTATTTGATATTCACAGTATAATGGAATCTGAAGGTATAAAGTCACAAATTTCTGAAATTGAAAAAAATCTCCATTTATATGATTTGTTAATAAAAAATGCCTTGGATAAGCTTTCTGAAACAAAAAAAATGCATGATCTTTTGGAAGCTTTCTATGTTAACTGCATGGACTTTGACGGTGTTAATCAATGCTTTGAAAAGATAGCTCAAAGATATAGGGTCACACCTTTAATTTAGGAGGAGGCTCTGTGGTTTAGCGTGAAAGGAATGCCCCATTATTTAGTGTGGCACCCGTTTTCGTACATAAATTCCAAGGAGGTTTATTATGGTTTTATCTTCTCTTCACTACCTTTACATGATATTGGTAGTCATCATTCTTGTTATTATGCTCATGAAAAAGGAAATTGTAATTCCTTGTATTATCGGTATCTTTGCTATGGGTTTTCTTTATTCAGGCAGCCCTGTATTTGCTGTTCAGTCCATTTTCAACACAATTATTTATTCAGGTAATGAATTTTGGGGTATTATAGTTATTATTTCATTAGTTGTTGCTATGTCTAAGGCATTACAGGCTGTTGGTGCCGATGTATTAATTATGTCACCGATTAAGAAGGTTATGGTTAATCAGACTATGGCATTTTGGGGAATAGGCATAACAATGATGATAATATCCTGGCTTGTTTGGCCAAGTCCTGCAGTTCCCTTAGTAGGTGCCGTGCTGCTGCCTGCCGCTATAGCTACCGGTCTTCCTATCATTTATGCTGCTGTTGCCATGAATTTATTTGGCCATGGAATTGCACTTTCCAGTGACTTTTTTATTCAGGGAGCACCGACAATTACAGCTGCCGGTGCTGGAGTTGATGTAACAGAAATTGTTAGTGCATCAATACCATTGTGGCTTACCATGTCTATAGTTACTGTAGTTGTAGCCTTTTTAATGATGAAAAGAGACTTGAAAAAAAATCCACAGCTAACATCTATCATAGACGAAAATGTTAAGCAGGAAATCAAAACTATTGGTAAGACAGCAAAATATGTGGCTATTTTAACACCTGTTGCATTTTTGGTTAATATTGTTGCTATGGTTAAATATAATTTAGCAGGTGGAGATGCAACTGCTCTGGTAGGAGGAACAGCAATAATTATAATGCTTCTTACAGTGCTAACAAGCTTTGAAATTAAAGATGGATTTGAAATTGTAGTTGATTATATCAAAGAAGGTTTTAAATTTGGAATTACTGTTTTTGCTCCGGTAATTTTCATTGGAGGATTTTTCTTCTTGGGTAATCAAGGAGGAGCTGTAGCTGTGCTTGGCGAAGGAGCACCGGGTATACTGAATGATATAAGTTTATATTTGTCTGAAAGTATCCAAATGACAAAATTTTCAACTATTCTGACTCAGTCAGCAGTTGCAATTATTACAGGTTTGGACGGATCGGGTTTTTCGGGACTTCCGATTGTTGGAACATTAGCTTACACATTTTCAAATGTTATAGATATTAATATGGCTGGATTGGCTGCTTTAGGCCAAATAATAACTGTATGGGTTGATGGCGGAACCATAATTCCTTGGGCCGTTATACCGGTTGCTGCAATTTGTAATATAAGTGCACAGGATTTGGCAAGAAAAAATTTAGTTCCTGTATTGTGCGGAATAGGAGCAGCAATTTTAGTGGCATTGGTAATACTGTAGAGGTGAAACAGTGGGTACATCCCACTGTTTTACTCTATTACAAATAACATATATAACATATTAAACTTAATGATTTTAATTAACAAATGTGATATAATAAATGTTATTAGTTGGTTAGGAGATGAAAAATATGCAATTTGAAAATAAACAATTACTTACAATTAAAGAAGCAAGTCAATGGGCTAGTGAGCTTTTGGATAAAAGTGTTACCCCTTCAAATATTTCTTACCTTATTCAATATGGAAGAGTGCGAAAAATAGATGAAAATGGAACAACACAAGTTGATAAAAATGAATTGAAAGAATACTATGTTTCTTCTAACGGAAGCCGTGAAATAAATTGGAAAGAGGAACTAGGCGAAGATCTTAACTGGGCACTATCTTTTGATAATGTAAAAGAATCCGAGACTACAAAACACGTGCATAGGCTTCATCCATATAAAGGAAAATTTATACCTCAATTAGTTGAATACTTTTTAGATTCCCACACAGATGAATTTAAAACACAAGCGTATTTTAATAAAAATGATATTATTCTTGATCCATTTAGTGGAAGTGGTACAACAATGGTACAAGCTAATGAATTAGGTATGCATGCTATAGGCATTGATATATCAGAATTCAATTCACTAATTGCAAATTGTAAAGTTATGAAATATGATTTAGTGGATGTGCAACAAGAAATAAATAGAATCTCAATATCATTAAAGAATTTTTTGTCAGAAAGTAAGACAATTGAGTTTGAAAATGAATTGTTGAAAGCATTAAGTGAATATAATAGTATTTATTTTCCAGTACCTGAATTTAAATATAAAGTGCAAAGAAAATTAATAAATGGAAAAGAATTTGGTGAAGAAAAAGAAAAAGAATTTTTACCTATATATTTAGAATTAGTTGAAAAATATAAAATAAAATTGTTACAGGGCTCTTCAAACAATTTTCTTGAAAAATGGTTTACGCAACATGTAAGGGATGAAATAAATTTTGTTTTTGATGAAATAAAAAAAATAAACAATCTACGAACAAAAAAAATATTAAGTATAATTTTAAGCCGGACAATCCGTTCCTGTAGAGCTACAACTCACTCTGATTTAGCTACTTTATTAGAACCGGTAACTACTACTTATTACTGCACAAAGCATGGTAAAATATGTAAGCCTTTATTCTCCATATTAAAATGGTGGGAAACATATTGCAAAGATACGGTTAAAAGATTGGTTGAATTTAATAAGTTAAGAACAAATACTGCTCAATATTGTTTAACAGGTGATAGCCGAACAATTAATATATTTAATGATATAGACAATAAGATCCCTGAGTTCGGTAAAATTTTAAAGGAAAAAAGAATAAATGGCATATTCTCAAGTCCACCCTATGTTGGACTGATTGATTATCATGAACAACATGCTTATGCATATGATTTATTTGGATTTAAAAGAAATGATGAATTGGAAATAGGACCTCTTTATAGAGGTCAAGGGATTGAAGCAAGAAATTCTTATGTAGAAGGTATATCTAATGTTTTGAATAATTGTAAAAGATTTTTATCTGAAGATTATGATGTGTTTTTGGTTGCAAATGACAAATACAATTTATATCCACTTATAGCAGAAAAATCAAATATGAAAATAGTAAATCAATATAAACGTCCTGTTCTAAACAGAACGGAAAAGGTAAAAGGAGCTTATTCAGAAATTATATTCCACTTAAAGGAGAAATAAAATGCATGGTGATACTAAAGAAAAAATTTCCGAAATTGTTATTAAAATTCTATACAGGAGATTTGATAATTTTCCAGAAGATGCTAACAAAAACAGAAACGCACCATTTCATAAAGCATTTTTAAATGCATTTAGTAATAAACTTGAAACTTTTGTTAAAGATATTCCTTATTTTATTAGTTTAACAAGTTGGTTACATGGTTTAAATACTACTTTAGGGCAAACATTCTTCGAAAGTGTGGCACATATATTAAGCAATGGCTCTAAAAAAGAATACACATCAAAACGAAGCGGCAATTTATTAATAAGTCAATATCAAAAACAATCAATATCTGAAATAATTACTGATTTAAGCAATGGGAATGAAATACCTTGTTTAGAAAGAGAAAACAGAATATTATTTAATAATGATGGTATTGCAGATGTAGAATGTGCAGGCTTTTCTGCTGATGTATTTATTGAAGAAGATGATGAAATAATTGCAATCGAGCTTAAAGCAGTTCGCCCTAATTCAGGAGAAGTAAAAGGAGAAAAGCAAAAAATATTAGAAGGAAAGGCTGCGTTATCAAGATTATTTCCAAATAAAAAAATAAACTTTTTTATTGGATTTCCTTTTGATCCTACATGCGACCACTGTGATTGTGATACAGAATACGATAAGAAAAGATTTATTTCATCAATTATTAATATGGAGAAATATTTTGCAGAAGATGAAGTTTTGCTTTCATCGGGATTATGGGATTATCTCTCCGGTGAAAAAAACACAATGGAGCAGATATTGGAAATTATTAATACTATTGCAACAACAAAATTCATGGATATTTATGACTATATAAATAACAATGATAATAGAAATACTGATTTATATAAAAAATACCTAAAAAATTGGAATATGAACAAGGAATTATTCATAACAAACAATATTTCAATGGTTGAAGATTATATGAATTCAATGTTCAAAAGGATTTATAATCAACCAATTTTTAAAAATGGAGAGTATAATATTAACAGGTTTATAACACTAAGTGACTTAATAAGACAAAAAATGGGACAGTGATGACTGTCCCATTTTTTTACATTTATTAATTAAGCTGTTATTCAACCAGGCGATACGTGCCCATAGCGGGTTATAGGACTTTTTTTAGGTATTGCCCGGTGTAGGATTTTTTTACTTTTGCTACTTCTTCGGGAGTACCTTCTGCTACAATGGTTCCTCCCCCGTCTCCTCCTTCAGGTCCTAAATCTATAATGTAGTCTGCTGTTTTAATAACATCCAAATTATGCTCGATTACAATGACTGAATTGCCTGCTTCCACAAGTCTGTCTAAAACTTCAGTCAACATATGAATATCTGCTATATGAAGTCCGGTTGTAGGTTCGTCCAAAACATAAACTGTTTTTCCTGTTCCCCTTTTACTTAATTCATAAGCTAATTTAACACGCTGAGCTTCTCCACCGGATAATTCGGGTGAGGGCTGACCTAATTTTAAATATCCCAAACCAACATCCTGCAATGTTTTAATTTTATTGTGGATTTTCGGAATGTTTTCAAAGAATTCCAAAGCTTCATCTATAGTCATTGCTAAAACATCTGCTATATTTTTGCCCTTATATTTAACTTCCAATGTTTCTCTGTTGTACCTTTTACCCTTGCACACATCACAAGGTACATAGACGTCAGGAAGAAAATGCATTTCAATTTTTAAAATTCCGTCACCGTGACATGCTTCACACCTGCCTCCTTTAATATTAAAGCTGAACCTACCCTTTTTATATCCTCTTTCCTTTGCTTCAAGAGTCATTGTGAATACATCTCTGATGTAATCGAAAACACCTGTATATGTGGCAGGATTAGACCTTGGTGTTCTTCCTATGGGTGATTGGTCTATGGTAATTATTTTATCTACATTTTCTATTCCAAGCATTTCGTCAAATTTACCGGGACGATTTGTGTTTTTCTGTAATTTTTGATGGAGACCCTTTGACAATATTTCATTGATTAAAGAGCTTTTACCGGAACCGGAAACTCCTGTAACACAGCACATTATCCCTAATGGTATTTTAACATTTAAGTTTTTTAAGTTATTTTCCTTAGCACCCTTAATTTCTATATATTTATCTGCTTTTCTTCTAACTTCCGGTACTTCAATTTTTTTCTTTCCGCTTAAATATTGTCCCGTAATGGAATTTTCATTGTTTTTGATTTCGTCAATGGTACCAAATCCAATTATTTCTCCTCCGTTAATTCCGGCTCCGGGACCTATGTCCAAAATGTAATCCGCACTTTCCATAGTTTCTTCGTCATGCTCGACCACAATTAAAGTGTTACCTAATTCAGTTAAACTGCGAAGTGTCTTAATGAGCATGGAGTTATCTCTCTGGTGAAGTCCTATGCTTGGCTCGTCCAACACATAAAGCACTCCTACTAAGCTTGAGCCTATTTGAGTAGCTAATCTTATACGCTGAGATTCTCCCCCGGACAATGTGCCTGCATTTCTGTCCAATGTAAGATAGGTAAGCCCTACATCAGATAAAAATTGGAGTCTGTCCTTAATTTCTTTAATTATCTGACTACCTATAATTTTATTCATAGTGCTTAAATTCAGCTCATCAAAAAACTTTAAGCTTTTTACCACTGATAATTGTGATACTTCATAAATATTTTTATTATCTATTTTTACTGCAAGGCTTACAGGATTTAATCTTGCTCCATTACATGCAGGGCAAGGACTTTCATACATATAGTCCTCTATCCATTCCCTCATTTCAGGAGATTTAGTTTCGATATATCTTCTTTGAAGATTGTTTACAACTCCTTCAAATTCCCTGACATATTCTCTTTGTCCCTGAAATTTGCTCACAAAGTTTACTGTTAATTCCCTTCCGTCAGTACCGAATAATATTTCATCAATTAATTCCTTGGGTGCTTCCGACAAAGGTTTATTTATATCGAAACCATGATATTTTGCAAGACCTGCAAACATTTGATAATAATATCCGTCTTCCTCAGCTCCAAATGGTGCTATAGCTCTTTCAGCTATTGTCTTTGAATAATCAGGAATTACTAAATCAACATCTACTTCTCTTTTAACTCCCAAACCGTTGCATGTAGTGCATGCTCCTATAGGGTTATTGAATGAAAACATCCTTGGAGAAATTTCTCCGAAACCGATGCTGCAATCTGTACATGCAAATTTAGTGCTCATTAAAAGCTCTTCTTGCCCCATTACATCTATTAAAACCATTCCTCCAGATAATCCCAAAGCAGTTTCTACTGAATCCACAAGTCTTTTTTGTATTCCATCTTTAATTATGAGTCTGTCTATAACAACTTCTATAGTATGTTTTTTGTTTTTTTCCAATACTATATCGTCCTCTAACTCAAGAAGTTCTCCGTCAATCCTTACTCTGACAAAGCCTTCTTTTTTAATGTCTTCCAATAATTTCTTATGTGTACCCTTGGCACCCCTTACCATGGGTGCCAATATTTGAATTCTTGTTCTTTCCTCATATTCTAAAACCTTGTCGGTTATTTGGTCTATGGTTTGTGTTGTTATGGGTTTTCCGCAATTTGGACAGTGTGGTATCCCAACTCTTGCAAACAAAAGTCTGTAATAATCATAAATTTCTGTAATAGTTCCCACGGTTGAACGTGGATTTCTGTTTGTTGATTTTTGGTCTATGGAAATTGCAGGCGATAATCCTTCAATTGATTCTACATCCGGTTTGTCCATCTGTCCCAAAAACATTCTTGCATATGAGGATAGACTTTCAACATAACGTCTTTGTCCTTCTGCATATATGGTATCAAAAGCAAGGGATGTTTTTCCTGAACCGCTTACTCCCGTAAATACAATTAATTTATCCCTTGGGAGTTCAACACTGATATTTTTCAGATTATTTTCCTTTGCTCCTTTTATAACAATTTTGTCCATTATTTTTCCTTTCATGTTGTAAATTTCGGGGACTAAATTTCGGAGACGGTTCTTTTTGATTGATAATGATTATCAACTGGGAATAACCGTCCCCAAAACTTCGAATTTATATATTATACTTCACCTTTAATTCTTTTATTTCATCTCTATAGTGAGCTGCTTTTTCAAATTCTAAGTTTTCAGCAGCTTTTCGCATTTCTTTTTCTAATTCAATAATGTATTCTGCAATATCAACATCTTTGCCTTTTGATTTATATTCGGATTCTTTCTCTGCTGACTTTGTAGCTTCTATTATAGCACGTACTCCCTTAATTATAGATTTTGGGGTTATATTGTGTTCTTTGTTGTACTTATCCTGAATTTCTCGTCTTCTGTCTGTTTCCTTTATTGCTCTTTCCATTGAACCGGTAATTTTATCGGCATACATTATTACTCTTCCATCAACATTTCGGGCAGCTCTTCCAACGGTCTGAATAAGAGATGTTTCTGAGCGAAGGAATCCCTCCTTGTCGGCATCAAGTATTGCCACCAAAGATACTTCAGGTAAATCTAATCCTTCTCTTAAAAGGTTTATTCCCACAAGCACATCAAACTCACCCATACGTAGGTCTCTGATTATTTCCATTCTTTCCAAAGTATCTATATCGGAATGAAGATATCTTACCTTAATCCCTGTACTTTTAAAGTAAGCAGTTAAATCTTCAGCCATTTTCTTTGTAAGAGTTGTAACTAACACTCTTTGATTTTTGTATGTTGATTTCTTAATTTCATTTATCAAATCATCTATTTGATTTTCAACCGGTCTCACATATATTGGAGGGTCAATAAGTCCCGTAGGTCGAATTATTTGCTCGACAACATTTTGAGAATGCTCTGCCTCATAGGGACCGGGAGTTGCACTTACAAAAACAACTTGATTTATAATATTTTCAAACTCATCAAACTTTAACGGTCTGTTATCTAAAGCTGAAGGAAGTCTGAAACCGTAGTCAACCAATGTTGTTTTTCTTGCCCTATCTCCATTGTACATACCTCTTACTTGAGGAACCGATACATGGGATTCATCTATAATCATTAAAAAATCCTTTGGAAAATAATCAAGCAATGTATATGGTCTTACTCCGGGCTGTAAATTGTTTATATGTCTTGAATAATTTTCAATACCGTTGCAAAATCCCATCTCTTGGAGCATTTCAATATCATAATTTGTTCTTTGCTCCAATCTTTGCATTTCCAACAATTTGTTATTGCTTTCAAAATATTTCAGTCTTTCTTGAAGCTCAATCTTTATATTTTCTACTGCCCTGTTCACATTTTCTTCTGTTGTAGCATAGTGAGTTGCAGGAAATATTGAAATATGGTTTCTTCTGCCTAATATTTCTCCTGTTACCGTATTTATTTCAGTTATTCTATCTATTTCATCTCCAAAAAACTCTACTCTTATTGCATTTTCAGAAGATGAGGCAGGAAATATTTCCACCGTATCTCCTCTTACTCTAAATGTACCTCTGGTAAATGCTATATCATTTCTTTTATATTGAATTTCTACAAGCTTTCTGATTATTTCATCCCTGTCCTTATTCATTCCCGGCCTTAAGGATATAACAAGATTTTCATAATCAATAGGGCTTCCTAATCCGTATATGCAGGAAACACTTGCTACGATTATAACATCTTTTCTTTCAAAAAGTGCAGCTGTAGCAGAGTGTCTCAATTTATCTATTTCATCATTAATCGATGCATCTTTCTCAATAAATGTGTCACTGCTTGGCACATATGCCTCCGGTTGATAATAGTCATAGTAGCTTACAAAGTATTCTACTGCATTATCAGGAAAAAATTCCTTGAATTCAGAACATAACTGAGCTGCCAATGTTTTGTTGTGAGCCAATACAAGGGTAGGTTTTTGTATCTTTTCAATTATATTTGCCATAGTGAATGTTTTTCCTGAGCCTGTAACTCCAAGAAGTGTTTGATATTTATGATTTTTCTTCAAACCTTCATATATTTTTTCTATAGCTTCGGGCTGATCACCGGTTGGTTTAAATTCAGATTTGATTTTAAATTCACCCATTAGGCATCTCCTCTTTTCAAAACGTATGTTCGTTTCATTATATAATTTTTGATATAGTAAGTCAATAATAATTTGACATGTCAGCAAATAGTAAGATGTTGAAAAACCTACATTTTTCAACATCTTAATTCGGCTAACATATTTGTTTGTTATTCAACAAATCAAAACACTAAATATTATATAATTTAAAACTTAATTTTATATTAATAATCCATTGCTACCATACAAAAATTCATAACATCAAATAATAAAGCTAAAAATTCTTAAAAATAATTTATTTCTAATTCTCAATATTAACAATTCTACTGTTTATATTGCCTTCCGTAATTTCTATTATTCCAAAGCTTGCTTTCCCGTCATTTGGGAATATGGTGCTTCCGGGATTAAAGAATAATGTATTATCTATAATCACATTTTTAGCTTTATGAGTATGACCATATAAAACTACATCAGCCTTTTTTTTCTTGGCAAATGCTTTCAGCTGATTTAGGCTTAATTTCACATAAAACAAATGTCCATGGGTAATTATAAAATTTTTGCCTTCAATTACTTGAATAATTGTAGGTTCCATGCCTATGACGGTGTAATCGCAGTTACCGGGAACATTTAACACTTTTTCAATATGTAGTTTTTCTGCAAATTTATCAGCATCATTGTATTTATCACCGCAATGAATTAACAAATCAAATTGTCCTTCCTTTTTTATATCCTCAATTTGAGAATCTAAAATAACATTATGACTATC
>CAZCTI010000009.1:0-29199 GCA_964501385.1 uncultured Clostridia bacterium | reverse complement strand
GAAGTGCAGTAAGAAGGTGTGTCCCCATTACAATTCGGGGACATTCCTTCTGACTTACACCATGACTCTCACCTAAGAAGGTGTGTCCCCATACCTTTGATAGGAGTACGTCTAAATACTGACAAAAATGCTGCTGATACTATTATACCTGCTGCCGATTGAATTGTGTTTCCCGGAATTTCACTGATGGTTGTTATAAAGTTGCCTACAAACAATGAGCCTACCACATAATAAGCAAATATCTGCCATACACTTCCCACTGCTGCTCCGGCAGCCCATTTATGTTTTATGAAAGAAGGAAGTTTTTCAATCATTGTTCCCATAATTAAAGCCATAACACCTTTAATTATAAATGTGGGCAATGCATAGAAGCTGTATCCCCCAATTATGTCTGCCAAGGCTGCACCTATTGAACCTGCCCAGGCACCGTTTTTCTTACCCAATAAAATTACCGCAATAAATATAAACCCGTCACCTAAATGTGTATATCCACCTGTTATCGGTGAAGGAACTTTTATAATAAAGGTTGCTACACAAACTAAAGCAGCAAGCAAAGCCGTGTATACCATATCTTTAATTTTTTTATCATCCATTTTTACACCATCCCCTAAATAAATTCGTTGTATGTTAATTATATTATACAATATTCTGTACCCTTGAAAAGATACAGATTTAGAATTTGCTTAGGATACAGTTCGAAATGTAAAATAAAAGATCCTTCACAAAATGACAATCCATCATTCTGAGGGCTTTAAGCCTGAAGAATCTAATCACTGTTCATTATTCAATATTCATTGTTCACTGATATTTTTAAAGCCGTGCACCCTCCTTCGACAATACATCACAAGCGTTACTAAAGTAGTTAGCTCAAACCCGGCACCCTCGCGTCACACAAAAGGATCTACTTACTGCTGCTTCCTTCCGGACCTGGCAGGGTTCATAGGTTTTTGTTGCGCAAGACCAAGTTATCAACGCCACTTATTAAAGTCAGACCTCACAATGTAAGCCTCAGAGAGGGAATTCCACCTTGCTATAGCGGGTTGCAAGTACAGGGCACCGCTACCTCCCCATGTAGCACAGCATAAGAATAATACCACAATTGAAAACACGTGTCAATGTTATAATTTGCCTCATTTGTCATCCTGAGATTCCGCAGTTTCGCACACAAATTTATTTGCTCACAAACTCACATAAATTTGGTGCTCATCGCGAATGACAAAGTAAAAGCTATTTCAAAACTTCTAATGTTTTTTCCTCTTCAAACTGTTTTGTATATAAATTATAATAATGACCTTTTTTTGCTATTAAGTCCTTATGTGTTCCCCGTTCAATTATTTTCCCATCATTAACCACTAAAATAATATCAGCTTTTTTTATTGTTGAAAGTCTATGAGCAATTATGAAGGAAGTTCTGCCTTTTAGCAAATATTCAATTCCTTTTTGAATAAGTCTTTCCGTATGGGTGTCTATGGAAGATGTAGCTTCATCTAAAACAAATATTTTGGGATTTGCCAAAATTGCTCTTGCTATTGATATAAGCTGTTTTTCACCGGTAGAAAGCCTGTCTCCACCTTCACCTACCTCACTGTCATATCCTTTTTCCAATTTATCGACTATAGTATCCACAGAAACAATTTTTGCAGCTTCTATTATTTGTTCATCCGTTGCATCTAAATTGCCATATCTTATATTTTCTTTGATTGTCCCTGAAAATAAATGTGGATTTTGCAGAACATAACCTATGTTTGAATGAAGCCAAAGCTGAGACCTTTCCCTGTAATCCTTGCCATCAATAAGTATTTCACCCTCAGTAGGCTCAAAAAATCTGCATGCAAGATTTACAAGAGTGCTTTTGCCGGCTCCCGTTTCACCTACAATGGCTACATTTTTTCCTGCAGGAATGTAAAGATTAAAATTGCTTAAAACCTCTTCATCCCCGTCGGGATATTTAAAAGTAACATTTTTAAACTCAATTTCACCAATTATTTCTTCCCAATTTTCCTTTTTTGGATTAATATTGTTTCCATAAACTTTTATTATATCTTCGCTGTCCTTTATTAAGGGCTCCTGCTCCAATAAATCTGTAACTCTTTCAATGTTAGCCTGCAAGGATATAACCTCTGCAAATGTTCTTGCTAATTGCTGAACAGGTTCAAATATATTTATGGCATAAGAAAGAAATGCTGACAATGTTCCTATTTGAATAATTTGTTCCATTGCTAATTTGCCTCCTCTTGCCAAAACAAAGGCTGTTAAAACAGAGCCAAAAAATACAATAGTGGGAATATACAAAGCATTTAATCTCGCTAACTTTACTGACGCGTCTTTCATTTCACCTGTTATATCCTTAAAACTCAACAGGTTTTTGTCTTCAATTACCAATGTCTTGGATGTCCTTGCACCTGTTATTCCTTCGTTAAAGCTCCCTGTCATTTTGGAATTTACTTTTCTTAACTTTCTGCTTGTCAACAAAATCTTATTTTGAAAATAAATTGTTATAATAGCCATAACCGGTATTACAAGTGCTACAATAAGAGTAAGTTTTCTATTCAACATGAACATTGCAACAAAAGCACCAATTACATAAGTAAATGACCAAAATACATCTACCAATCCCCATGCAATCATGCTTCCTATTTTATTTGTATCACTTAATGTTCTTGCTAATATGTAACCTACTGGTGTAGTATTATAATAGGAAATTGAAAGATTTTGAAGATGTTCAAAAATTGTCTTCCTCAAATCCATTCCTATGTGCATTTCAACTACTATTGCTACACGTACAAATATGGCGACAGACAGGGCCATTATTACTGAGACCGTTACATAAAGTGCACCAAATCCATATATACCTTCTGTAGTTTTTTTTACTATAAAATTATCCACAGCATATTTTTGAAATAAAGGAATAGATAAGTCCATCATAGCAGTTAAAAACATAAATATAATTAAAGTAATAAATTTTTTTGTGTATGGTTTAAAAAATTTCCATAGCTTTAACCATTGTCTTATATTAAAGGATTTATAGCTTTCTTCCTCATAATAATTCATTTAAATATCCTCCGATAAATTCATCTGAACATTAAAAATATCTTTATAAATTCCATCCCTGTTAATTAATTCTTCATGTGTTCCAATATCGGATACTTTTCCCTTATCTAAAACTAAAATAGTGTCAGCCTCCATTAATGTTGTTATACGATGAGATATAAGAATAATTGTTGAGCTGCTTTTTCTTTTTTTAAGTGAAGAACGAATTTTAGCATCGGTGTCTGAATCTACAGCAGACAATGAGTCGTCAAATACCATAATAGGTGTTTTTTGGAGAAGCATTCGGGCTATGGAAACCCTTTGTTTTTGTCCCCCAGATAATGTTACTCCTCTTTCACCTACAATTGTATCATAACCTTTTGAAAATTCTTCAATTGACTCATCAACCCTTGCTATTGACGCAGCCTCTTTTATTTCATCCATGGAAGCTTCTGCATCAGCTATTGATATATTGTCCTTAATAGTGCGTGAAAATAAGAAAGGCTCTTGAAGCACCATTCCAATATTTTTTCTTAAATAATATCTTTTAATATTTCTTATGTCCACACCACCTATGGAAATGCTGCCCATGTGCTCAGGCAATTCATACAATCGATTTAATAGATACATGAGTGTGGTTTTTCCGGAACCGGTACCTCCCAAAATTGCAAATGTGCTTCCAGCCTTTATTGTGAAGCTTACATCTTTTACTACGGGAATTTCTCCGTCATATTTGAATGTGACATTTTTAAATTCAATATCTTTGTAAATATCAGGTGTTATAGAATTAGGACTGTCAAATTCCTCAGGTTCTCTTAAAATTTCGCAAATTCTTTTTAAAGACACCTTAGTCTTGCTAAGCTCACTTAAAATTCTTCCAAAAGCTCGAAGAGGCCATGCAATCATTGCAGTATAAGATACAAAGGCCAAAAATTCTCCCAATGTTATTACATCATTTACAGCAAAATTAGTACCATATATAACAATGGTCATAATAAGTGCTCCCGTAGCCAAATCACCAATTCCCCAATAATAACCTAACTGATATCCAAGTTTAACCCATAAATCTGAAAAAGTGATATTTCTTTTAGAGAATTTTTCTATTTCATATTTTTCTCTTCCAAAAGCTCTAACAACACGTACTCCTGTTAAATTTTCTTGAATTGTTGTAAAAAGTTCTCCTTCTGCTTCATCTGCAACTAAAAACTTTTTTGATAATATTCCGTAAAATATTGCTGAGTATAAAACTACTACCGGTATAAATATTAATACTGCCACAGTAAGCTTAAAATTCATTGAAAACATTAAAATCAAAGATATTATAACTAACATAATTATTCTAAACATTTCAACTAATTGAGTGCTTATAAAATTACGAACAACTTCCACATCGGAGGTTGATCTTTGAATTATATCCCCTGTTTGATTTTTAATATGCCAGCTATACGGCAATTTTTGTATGTGCCCAAACAATTCATCCCTTATATTTTTTATTATTCCTTCAGTTCCCTTAGCAACGGTAATCCTACCAATGTAATCGCTTACAGCTGTAATAACTGCTATAATCAATATCAAAGCTGCTAATATCCATAAATTTTCTTTTAAATATTCTATCCCTCCTACCGCATTTACCATATCAGTAATTGGTTCTATGTAGTTCA
This sequence comes from uncultured Clostridia bacterium, assembly GCA_964501385.1. Lineage (GTDB taxonomy): Bacteria > Bacillota > Clostridia > Tissierellales > Sedimentibacteraceae > Sedimentibacter. The sequence goes on along the minus strand of CAZCTI010000009.1, from coordinate 24,508 downwards.
TTGGGACATCATCAATAACAGAGTCTACGGCAAATCTGATTACTTGAGGTGCAGCAAAACCTGCTGCAACCTTAAGTATGGTCGCAGCAGCAGATATAAAGAAAAATTTTATATATTTTTTACTATGCATGTATATAATTTTAAAATCTGATTGTTTTTTCATACAAACCTCCCACGCAAGGGAATGCAGCAAATTTATTATTTCGGGACATTCCTCTTCCCCATAATAATTTAACCCTTATTAGAGGTGTATCCACCACTGAAAAATGGGGTTATGGCATACCAAAATAAGCAACCTAATGATTGCTTATTTATTTTATAATAATATTTAATTTGTGTCAATCTAAACTATGGTGCTAATTTTTGATAAAGCTTTCGAAATTATCGCTGTATTTTTCTGTTTTATCGCTAAATATCCACATTGCTTCAGTATCAGGCATGGAATTAATAAGCTCTAATCCTTCTTCAAAAGGCATGCTGAAAACAGCTGTAGAAAGAGCATCTGCTATGCCGGAATCCTTGCATATAATAGAAACAGAAGTAAAATATGTTGAAGGATACAAAGTGTCAGGATTTATTATATGATTATACTTTTGTCCATCCACGACATAGTACCTTTCATAATCACCGCTTGTTACCAATGACTTATCATCTAATTTAACAACTTCCAAAACTGATTGCCCTGTTGCAGAGTCCGGGTTTTGAATTCCTACATTCCATGGTTCATTTGTGGTAACATTATTGTTTATGGCACGTATATTTCCTCCAACAGACAATAGTCCGGAATTCATTCCGTTATCTCTTACAATATTGCTTACCTGTTCTGTCGCATATCCTTTGGCTATTGCACCAACATCGATACTCATTTTTGAATCCTTTAAAAATACTGTTGAAAGTTCTTCATCTATAACTATATCTTCTATATTTGTATGCAAAAATGCATTTTTTAACTCTTCTTCTGAAGGAAGCAATGCATTAGCAGGATCTTCTATTCCTTGGGTTCTGTATTCATGCCAAATTTTTAATACGGCTCCAAAAGCAATATTTGTCTTGCCATTAGTTTTCTCATATAAATCAATTGAAAATTTTAGCAAATCAATTATTCTTTGGTCTACCTTAACAGGCTTTATACCTGCATTATCATTGACAGTTTTAAGATTGTTAATACCCTCATAATCATTATAAATGTCATAAAGTTGATGATATTCCTTCAAATTGTCATATATAATCTGAGAATATTCGGTAAATTCTTCTTTGCTCTTAGCAAATCCAACTATTCTTGTTGCAGTATCAAACAACATTATAAACTCTGACTCATATCGAGTAAGTTCTTTTTTGCCACAAGAAGTAAAACTTATTAAAATGAACAATAACAATATTATGGAAATAACTTTTTTCATTAAAACTTGCACCTCTTAAAAACATAGGGAGCAGATTCTGCTCCCTAATTATGATTAAATATTTGCGTTGTTAAATGCTTTTTCTAAATTGGTCTGGAAGCTTTCTATTCCTACTGTAACAGATGATACTAAATCTTCAACTGTAGCATGACCACTTTCATCAACTGCTATACCTTTTATTTCTTCAACAGTCTTGCCTACAACATAAGCTGCAAATGCATTTGCTTGTTCATACCATTCTTTGCCTATTGCAGAAGCTTTTTTCATTCCGTAGCCTTCGCCTAACTCCACCTTAGTTATAGGTGCAACCGCTAGGTCTGTAGTAATTTTACCTTTTGCATCAAAGTTTACGTTAGCTTGAGAAGCATCTATTATAGAACTTGTAACTTTTCCGTCTGCATCGAATGTTGCTGCTGTATATGTTGAATATGCTTGTGCTAATCCTTCTTTGTCAGCTGTTGCATCTTTTGATTTAGCAATTGTAGTTACAACTCCCAATCCTAATTTGTCAGAAGCATCAGCTCCTAAACTTTGTGCATTTGCTACAGCTTTTTCAATAGCTTCTTTGTATGGATCAATTTTGATAGTTACTGATGAAACTAAATCAACATCAGTTGTAACTCCTGTTTCATCAACTGCAATAGCTTTAACTTCTTCAACAGTTTTTCCTACTACATATTCAGCTAAAGCATTAGCTTGTTCATACCATTCTTTTCCTAAAGAAGAAGCTTTATTCATTCCGTATTCTTCTTTAAGTTCTTGCTTTGATTTATATACAGTATCTAAACTTGGTACAATTTTACCTTCATTGCTAAAACCGATTTTAGTTTGAGCTGTATCTATTATAGTTTGCACTATTTTTCCGTCTTTGTCAACAGTTACTGCAACTATTACTGAATCTGTTTGTGCTGCTCCGTCTTTTTCTCCTGCATCTTTTGATTTCTCTACAGATGATACAACTGCTAATCCTGTTTTAACAGCACCCTCAGCTAATGGTTCTTCTTGTTTTGGTTCTTCAACTGGTTCTTCTGTTTTTGGTTCTTCTTGCTTTGGTTCTTCCACCGGTGTTTTAACCTCAGGTTGATCTTGTGTACATCCAACGAAAGCAAATATAGATATTGCTAAGATCAACATTATTGCTAATAATTTTTTCATTACTTTCCTCCATAAAATCTTAATATATATAATCAGCTTTTAGCTGCTTATAACTCTGTAATTAAATTCGATACGATATTAACAAATTGTCTTACAATAGTCAACACTTTTTTTGAAAATTTTTAAAATATTTTTGCATTTTGTTCAGCATTGCCAAACGACGTTCTGGAATATGCCATTTTTAAAAGGATTCATCTTTTCGATAACCCTAAAAATTTATTCTTTATATCCGATTCTGCGTGATATTTCATTTGCAGCTTCTTTAATTATAATGACTAAATCCTTTATTCTTTCATCAGTCATCCTAAAGGCCGGCCCTGTTGTGCTTAGGCTGAATCTAACTTTTCCTTCATGGTCAAATATAGGTGCCGCCACGCACTTTATTCCTTCAACAAATTCTTCATTGTCAATGTTATATCCATTTTCTTTTATTTCTTCAAGTTTCTTAAAGAATTCAAGTTTATTTGTAATTGTATTCTTAGTATATTGAGGTATTTTCTTTGGTAAATAATTCTTTACTTTTTCTTTGTCAATATAGCATAAAATCATTTTACCGTCTGCAGTTGTATATGCCGGCAACCTTGCCCCTATTTTAGTTGAAGTTTTTATTGATTTGGTGCATTCTTTCTTTTCTATCCAAACAACATCTGCTCCGTCAAGCATTCCAACATGAACCGTTTCCTCAATTTTATCACACACTTCATCAATAACTGACAAAGCTGCATTTCTTATACTTAATGAATTTATAACTAAATCACCAAATTCAATAAACCGAATTCCTAACTTGTATTTTTGGGTTTCTTCATTTTGTAATATAAACCCGTGATACTTAAGCGTAGTTATAATTCCATGAACCGTACTTTTATTAAGTCCCAATTTCTCAGAAATTTCAGACAGCTTAAGTTCTTTTTTTTCCTCATTAAAACATTCCAATATTGCCACTGCTCTGTCAATGGACTGAACTCTGTTTACATCTTTCATAATTAACTACTCCAAAATAATAGCATAATATTTCACAAAAATCAATATAAATAATAATTAACAAACAATTAAGAAATCATTAATATAGCTGACTTATGCCGTATTTACTGTAAATTGATTTGATGATTAACTAATAAAAACCAACATTCATAAGCGTTGCACTATATGATAGCATTATGTAGTTTATTTGTCAATCAATTTTTTATTACATATAAAATAGACAAAATAGACAAAATAGATAAAATGGATAAAATAGATAAAAATTGTTTATTTATATTTATTTATAGACATGTTTTGTCAAATAAGTTAAAATTATATATAATCAAACATATAAGGAAGGTGTAAAATGATTACAAAAGAAAAAGCATGGGAATTGCTGAAAGAATATAACAAGGATGAATTTCATTTGCAGCATGCAGATACTGTAAGCTTCGTAATGGAATACTTTGCAAACAGATTATGTTTTGAAGATGAAGCTGAATTTTGGGCAATTGTAGGACTATTGCACGATATTGACTTTGAAATGTTCCCTGACGAACATTGTGTGAAAATTCAAGAAATATTGTCAGAAAATGGTGTAGACGAGAAAATTATCAAATCTGCTGCAAGTCATGGATACGGACTAACAGATGTAACAATAAAGCCGGAACATTTAATGGAAAAAGTACTTTTTGCAACTGATGAACTTACAGGTTTAATAGGTGCAGCAGCATTAATGCGTCCTTCAAAAAGCACATTGGATATGGAACTTAAGTCATTAAAGAAAAAATTTAAAACTTTAAGCTTTGCTGCAGGCTGCTCAAGAGAAGCTATAAAAACAGGTGCTGAAATGTTAGGATGGGAATTGGATTATTTGCTGGATGAAACTTTAAAAGCAATGCAGGAATACGAGAAGAGCAAAAATTAATAATAGGGACACACCTTTGCAGTTAAAGGCAGTGTCCCTATACCATTGTTATGCACGTAAGTGTCATTGTTATGAATAACCATCAAGTCAGTGTCATTCTGAGGGCTTTAGCCCGAAGAATCTCATCTTTTAAAACCTGAGATCATTCGCTATAGCTCAGGATGACAACACTTACGAATTCGTTTATCGTGGTGTGTATAACACATGATAATTCTGAGCATAGTGTATAATCTCAAGTTCTTACTAACCGGAAGCCACGGCTGTCTTCCTTTTTTTGAGCTTATTTCTTATTATCGTGAATGTTAAACATGAAATTACTGTAATGGGTATAACTGTGACAGTATAAAGAATAATTTTATTAGTGACAGATAAAAAGTTATTTTGTGCATATCTTATCATAATTGTTAAAACTAACGGATGCATTAAATAAATATAGTAAGAGCTTTGACCGAATACCTTTATAAAACTGTAAATATTTTTTAATTTATCCTTCATCAATATACCTACTATATATACAAAAAACACTGATACTGATGAAAACAAAAACCATACGAAAGTTGTCAATACAGAATTGTAATATGATACTAAAGTATAAACAAAGACTAATATTACATATCCTACAATAATAAGCACTTTATTTTTCTTAATCCACATCAAATATTTGTTGTACTCCATTGTAACAAAAATTCCTAACATGTAAAAAACAATGTATTTTAAAAATAACCTGTCTGACAAATTAAACCTTATGAATTCAGCACACAGGTATGTTATTATACCTGCAAATATAAGTATTGAAATCTTTTTTTCAGTTTTTTTCAATAAAAAATAAAGTAAAGGACCAACAATATACATTTGTATAATTATTATTACAAAATAAAGATGATATGACATTGTTCCTTGTAATACATTTTTTGCAAAATTCCCAATATCCAATGCATAATACCCAAGACGTATATAAGCTGCATAATAAATTATACACCAAATAAAATAAGCTATTAATACTTTAGAGAGTCTCTTTATAAGAAAATCAATATAATTAAATTTATTGTTTTTATTGCTGTAACTATAAAAACTTGTTACTCCACTTAAAAAAATGAAAACAGGGGTAGTAAATTTTAAGCCTCTGTTAATAAAAAGCATTAAAGTATACGGAAAGCTACCATGAATGTATTCATCAACTCCTGTTGCCGTTATATGAACTATCATAACTGCAAAGCATGCAATGAATCTCATATAATCTAATTCAAACAGCTTGTCTTTTTTGTTTATGTGTGCTGCATCAATTGTTGACATATAATCACTCTCTCAAAAGATATTTTGACTATTTTATCATTTATACGCACAAAAATCAATTACTCTTAAAAATTTATAAATATAAATCAATATATTTTATATCCATTAAATTTCAGCGATAACTATTTATGATAACGTTATTTTATTAATATTATTGGAATTATATTAATTTTATACGCTTTAGCGTATACGTTTTTACGAAAACATGATACAATAAATTCATAATTTTTATCTCATTGGGGGCGATGGTATGTTTGTAAAAGAAGCTGTAATAAACAGAATTAATGAAATTTGCGACGAACGAGGTATGGCTGTAAATAAACTTGCAAACTTATCCGGTATTACACCATCTACAGTTTACAGTGTTTTCAACAGCGATAGAAAAGATATTGGAATTGTATTGATTAAAAAGATATGTGATGGTTTTGAAATAACATTAGAGGAATTTTTTACTTCCGAAACATTTAAATCATTAGATCAAGAATTAATATAAGGAAGGGGGACACACCTATAAAGTAATGTGACCCTCTGCGGGATAGCTTTATAGGAATGTCCCCGTACTTGAAGGGGGACACACCTCTAAAGTAATGTGACCCTCTGCGGGATAGCTTTAAAGGAATGTCCCTGTACTTTTAATAGTCCGTGTCAGTCAGTTAAAATTATTATACTTATATTGTTTTAATAAATAAATATATTTTTGTTCAGCAGCTTCTACCTTGTAAATTGCATAATCCACTAAGTCGGGCTCTGAAACATTTTCAAAAATATTTTTTGCATCTTCCCATTCTTTTTTTGCATTTTCAATATTCTCAAATGCTTTATCCTTTGATGAAGCGTTTTTTTTAATTTGAAAATTCTCAATAATATTTTTTAAACTGATTTTTTTTCTTTGAATATCGTTCATGGAAAAAACCTCCTATCTTTAATATTATAGACAAGAAGTTCCTTTTTATACCTAATATTCCATATGAATTATAAATTATCCTTCTCTAACTTCAGCAAATACTCTTTAATATGAAGACCTCCGCCATAACCTACTAGTTTGCCGTTTTTTCCTATAACTCTGTGGCATGGAATAATAATAGAAATAGGATTTCTGTTGTTGGCCATACCTACAGCCCTGCATGCCTTTTCATTGCCAACAGCAATTGCTATGTCTTTATAACTTTTAGTTTCACCATATGAAATTGCTTTAAGAGCATTCCAAACTTTTTGCTGAAATTCTGTACCATATGTAGATATTGGCAAATCAAATATTTTTCTTTTTCCTTTTAAATACTCTTCTATTTGTTTATAAGCTTCTTTAATTAAAGGAGTTTCCGATACTTTGAAATTTACAGCTTCTTCTTTTTCAAAAAAAATGTTTGTTATAGCACTGCCATCATCTGCAATACCTATTTCACCAATATCTGAATCATAAAAAAATACGCTTTTCATATTTCCTCCTTCATTAACCTAATTTGTCGCCTTTTTTTACTATTTGTTCAGGCTTAATTAGCACTACTCCCTGCTCTGCATAAACTCCAAGCACAAGCACTTCAGATATAAAATCCGCAATTTGTCTTGGAGGGAAATTCACAACACCTAATACCTGCATGCCAATAAGTTCATTAATTTCATAACAATCTGTAATCTGAGCACTTGATTTTTTAACCCCAATTTCGTCCCCAAAATCGACCATAAGCTTATATGCAGGCTTTCTGGCCTTTTCAAATACCTTTGCTTCTATTATTTCTCCTACCCTTATATCTAACTTTAAAAAATCATCAAAGCTTGCCATATACTTCTCCTCTAATTTATAAAAATACTTCCGGTTCTTTTCTTTCTGCAAATTCAATTTCTAGTTCATATTTATGTTTTAAGTAATTTTCATCATCATAGTATTTTGCATTTACAGGACAAATTTTAATGCATGCACCACATTTAATGCAAATATAGTTTAATTTTGAAACATCTTCATATTCAATGGAGCCCATGGGACAAACTGAAACACAAAGCTTGCAGTCGGTACAGTCACTGTTGGTTTTTGGGGTTACTTTTCGAATATCAACGCTATTTCCGTTTTTATCCTTTGGTTTATAATAAGGTCTGTATTCTATGTTGCCGGGTACAAAAGGTTTTTGTTCATTTTCTGAGCTGATTTTTAAATGAATTTGTTTAGCAAATTCACTGACCATTTCTAAGTCCTTTTCATCAGGTCTATTTTTTGCTAATATTTTAGAAAATGAATGTTCTCCTATAAAAGCCCCTGCTGCTGTAACATTAAAACCATTCATGCCCAATAAGTCATTAAGCTCAATTAATGCATCATCATAATTTCTGTTACCGTAAATAACTACTGCAACAGCCTTTGCACCATCAGCTTTTAAATTATTTTTTAAATAATTCAACAATATATTAGGTACTCTGCCTGCATATACAGGAACTCCAACAATTACTATATCCTTGTTAGTAAAATTCAAGGTATCTTCTCTTTCCAAGGGTAAAGTAAAGTCCTTAAAATTAATAATATTATCATTGTAATATCTTGCTAACTCATGTGCTAACCTTGTTATTACCCTTTTAGTTGTACCTGTTGCACTAAAATAAACTGCATTAATATTATAGTTCAAAGCTTTTACCTCCTGCTATATTTAGTATTATGATTAAAACCCAAAACTTGTCATTATGATTGTTAACGGAAAATATCAATTTTTAACGTTAAGAAATTTTTCAAATTTACTTATTCTTTAATTTTTCATATCTTATTATCAAGTCTTCGCTTTTCTCCTTATATGGCATAACTTTGCCCTGCTTATAATGTTTGCGGCAAAGAGGTATATAACTTTCATTGCCACCAATAAAAATTTGTTCTCCTGTATACACTACTTGTCCATCCACTATACGAGCATTAGTTAGTGCTTTTTTGCCGCACCAGCAAATAGTTTTAATTTCTTCTATTTTATCAGATAGTGCCAAAAGCCAATAGGAACCCTCAAATAATTCATTCCTGAAATCAGCTCTTAACCCATAGCACATAACCGGTATATTTAATTCATCAACTATATCAGTTAGCTCTTCTACATGATGTTTTTTCAAAAATTGGCTTTCATCAATTATTACTGCATCAACACCAAATAAATCATTATATTCCTTTACAACTTCAAAAACATTCATGTCATCGTTAACAGATATTGCTCTTCTGGAAAGACCCATCCTTGAAGCAACAACTCCTGAATCAGCAAATCTATTATCTAAGGATGAGGTAAATATTAAAGGATTTTGTCCCCTTTCTTCATAATTAAATGCAACCTTTTGTACTTCTATGCTTTTGCCTGCACCCATGGTGCTGTATCTGAAATAAAGCTGTGCCATAATAAACTCCTTGTTTAAACTTTTAATATATTTATTGTAGCAAAAAATATCCTAAAATTCAATAAGTTCATAATAAAACCAGTGATTTGACTATTCTAAAGTTACTGTTCACTAAGGAGCTCCATCATGAGCATAGCGAAGGAACTAAAATTTTGAAAAAAATGTGACACTGTTTCCAGTGCCACATTTTTTCAGTTAATAAAGAATGTCATGATTGTATACTTTGCCATGACTTAATTCTTTCTTCTGATTTTGGTAATGTTCGTATACAGGATATTCTGAGGAAGTCATTTCATTAAATGAGTGAATTCCTAAACTGCTACACACTGTATTTCTATTATTACCATTAGTTTCACGAATTTTCTGTTGTTTAGCCATTTTAAGTCAGCTCCTTTATTCTTGAAACTATATTTATTATCTCTATAAAAATAAATTTTATTAAACAAAAAATTTCCATTAGTTTACATAAATTAATTTATGTAAACCATTGGCTACAATCAATTCGCCAAAAATATACTCTTACAACACAGTCATATCAATTTATTAAAGAGACTTGTGCTCTCCATAAAAAGACAGGTTTACATAATTAAAATTATGTAAACCATATATCCCTACATTTCCCTTCTGCCTTCCATTGCTCTCATGAGAGTTACTTCATCGGCATATTCTATGTCACCGCCTACAGGGATGCCGTGAGCAATGCGGGTTACCCTTATACCCATTGGCTTTATGAGGCGTGATATATAAACGGCTGTTGCTTCCCCTTCAATTGTAGGATTGGTTGCTATAATAACTTCTTTAATATCAGCACTTAAACGGGTCATTAAGCTTTTAATGTTTATTTCATCAGGACCTATTCCGTCCAGGGGTGAAATTGTTCCATGAAGAACGTGATAAACACCTTTGTATTCCTTGGTACGCTCCATGGCTGCTATATCTCTTGCATCTTCAACAACACATATGGTTGATTGGTCTCTTTTTAAACTGCTGCATATGCCGCACAGTTCTCCTTCTGTTAAGTTTCCGCAGGTTTGGCAATGCTTTGTGTGTTTTTTTGCATTAACTATTGCTTTAGCTAACTCCACCACATCATTGCCCTTCATGTCCAATATGTGAAATGCAAGTCGCTGTGCAGATTTTCTGCCTATTCCCGGAAGCTTTGACAGTTCTTCTATAAGCTTTGTAATAGGTGCGGTATAATGCTCCATTACATTAACCCTGGAATACTTACTCCGCCTGTTACCTTTTTCATTTCAGTTTCCATCATTTCATCAGCTTTTCTGAAAGCTTCATTAATAGCGGCAACAATCATGTCTTCAAGCATTTCAACATCATCCTTATCTACTACTTCAGGATCTATTTTAACTTCCAACAAAGCTTTCTTACCTGTTACCTTAACTGAAACTGCTCCTCCCCCTGATGTTGCTTCCACTTCTTTTTGTTCAAGTTCTTTTTGCATATCTTCCATTTGCTTTTGCATTTTTTGAACCTGTTTCATCATATTGTTCATATTTCCGCCACCGGGCATACCCATAGGCATTTTTCTACCTTTTGCCATTTTAATCCTCCTGTTTAAATTCAACTATTTCTCCAAATTCATTTTTCAAATCTTCATATACATCTTCAATTGTTGTTTTTGGCTTTACATATTTTATTTCTTTTTTCGTGGTAGTAAACTCCACTTCACAATCTACACTTAAGAAGCTGCCCAATACTTTTTTAAATTCCTGCTTGTTTTTCGGTTGATTTGCAGCACTTATATGAAATGTAAATTTCGGGTCAAATTCAAACACGGCTTTTTTATTTATTACCTCAACAAGCTTTGATTCTCTTATAATAGCCTGCAGCCCTGCATTTTCCTTCCTTATTTCTTTAAGAATAGACTGCCATCCATTTGTTATGGAATTAAAAATTGCTTCATCACTTTTATTTTCAAATTCTTTTTTCTGCAAATTTTCCTGCTTAATTTCAATATCACTTGTAGGTGACTTTTCGATTTTTTCTGTACTTATACTATTTACAGTTTTATCAACGAATCCTTTATTATCTGAAACTTTATTTATTTTAGCAGGCTCAATTTCATGTTTTTTTGTAAAATTTGCAGGCTGATAATTGTTATGCAAATTACCTTCTATCTCCTCAATTCTTTTAATTAGCGATTTTAGGTTTACATAATTTAAATTGTGTAACATTTTTATAAGTTTTGTTTCCAAAAGAACTCTTGGATTTAATGCTCTTTTGCATTCTGATTGAGAAGTTGATAAATACTCAATTATTTCTACTATTTCATCAACAGATATTTTTTTGTTTAATTCAAAAATTTCATTTGTTTCATCTTCCGATATTCTCATTAAATTATCGGATGAATTTGTTGTTTTTATTATTAACATATTTCTGAAACAAATAATTAATTCATCAAGAAAAAACGTCAGTTCTTTTCCGCTGTTTAAAATATTATCAACCAAATTCATTGTTTTTTCAATATTTTTGTCAACAATTGCACAAGCTGCCTCTAAAACAACCTGGTAATTGACTGTTCCCAATAAGTTTATTACAGTTTCGTAATCAACTACATCATTATTAAAGGATATGCATCTATCGAGTATACTTTGAGCATCTCGCATTGCACCTTCTGAATTTGCTGCAATAAGTTTCAATGCCTTTTCTTCATATTCGATATTTAATTCATTGCATATTTTTTTCATATTTTCTACAATAATATCAGCATTGATTCTTTTTAAATCAAATCTCTGACATCTTGATAATATGGTAGCAGGAATTTTCTGAGGCTCTGTTGTTGCAAGTATAAATAAAAGATGCTCCGGCGGTTCCTCTAAAGTCTTTAAGAGGGCATTAAAAGCTCCTTTTGACAACATGTGGACTTCATCTATTATATATACCTTGTATTTGCTTTTAACGGGCAAAAACTTTACTTTATCTCTTAAGTCCCTTATGTCATCAACACCATTATTTGAAGCAGCGTCCATTTCAATAACGTCCATGTTAGTTTCATCCAATATACTTCTGCATATTTCGCATTCATTGCATGGATTTCCGTCATGGTTATTTAAACAGTTAACTGCTCGTGCAAATATTTTAGCAGTGGATGTTTTTCCGGTACCCCTTATACCGCTAAAAAGATAAGCATGGGCTATATTATTAGACATTATTTGATTTTTTAATGTTCTTGTCACATGTTCCTGACCTAAAACATCATCAAATATTTTAGGACGAAATTTTCTGTATATTGCTTGATGAGACATAAACGCCACCTGACTTTAAGATAATTTTTTTAATTATAGCATATAATATTTTTTTTAACAACTACTGATAATTATTGCTTTGTTTCATCATGATAATGTTACTTTCACACCCAACCGGGGTTGTATCCAGGGCAGAGAGAAAGATTTCAAGTTATAAAATATGAGATTCTTCGGGCTAAAGCCCTCAGAATGACACTGACGCGAAGTTTATTCATAGCAATGACAGGGCTTATGCCCTTATTATTAATGTGAACAGTGGCATTATTATTGCTTTGTTTCATCTGAAACTATTTCCATTTCTGTTTCAATTTTATTATATTTTTCTTTTATATGTCTTAATATTGTTTCACCAAGTTCGGATGTAAGAACTGAGGCAAAAATAAATATAAACCCTATCACCATTTGCAGAGTAATTTTTTCTTTAAGAATTAACACAGCTAATAGTGTTGCAAACACAGATTCCAATGACATTATTATTGCTGCATGTGTGGCAATTGTATGTCTCTGAGCTTTTATTTGCATTGTATAGCATAAAAACGTGGGGAAAACTGCTAAATATATCATATCTCCCATGATACTTCCCGGAATGTTTATTTTTAAATTTCCGGTTAATATTAAAAATACAAAGCTCAATAAGGATGCAGTTATCATAGCAATAGTATTTACGGAGACGGGATTGTACTTTTTGGAATAAATATCTGTTAATACCACATGAGCAGCATAAAAGAAAATGCATCCAAAGCTTATAAAATCACCTATATTTACCTTAAAGTCACCGCCAAAGTCTAATGTTAAAAATCCAAGTCCCAATGCCATTAAAAATACTGCTGCAATACTCATGGCTGTTGGTTTCTTTTTGCTTATTATCCAATAAAGAAATGGTACAATTACAACATTTGTACTTATTATAAATGAATTTTTGCTCACAGTTGTAAGCTTTATTCCATTTAGTGCAAAAAATAACCCTAAGCTTAAAATTGTTCCTAATACAAATCCTGCTTTTATTTCTTCTTTTGAGGTTGTTTTGAAGTGTTTACCAAAAAAAATTAAACCTAATGCTGATGCAATGGAAAATCTAAAAAATACAACCTGCATGGGTTCAACCATATCAATTGAACCTTTTGTAACTACATAGCTGCTGCCCCATAAAAATGCCACAACAAAAAGCATTAAGTCAGCCTTTATTGGCGTTATTTTCTTATTCATTTTTTCTCCTCAACATAATATAATCAGATGGGGACACTCCTCTTTAAAGGAAGCTATAGTGATAGCCTTAGGAGCAATAGGAATGTCACCGTACCTGGGATAGTCTTTATACAAAGGGATGTCTCCATCATATAATTATATAACTAATTTGAATATTTACAATGTTAAATTATCTTAACAATTATACTTGTAATAAGTTTATAAAATAATAATTGAATATGATAGAATGAATTAAAATGTGATTCTTTGGGCAAAGCCCTCAGAATAACGCCGGCGTTATCTTTATAATATACATATAGAGGAGTTAACAAATGAATATAAAACAAATACGAGATATAACAATTATTGATTTTGATGAAAATAAATACTTGGGAATTGCTTGTGATTCCTGCGGAGGCATAGGTTATAAAGAACATGATTTTGTTAAAGCTTCTCCCCAATTAACTGCCTACCACACAGGAAAGGTTGTTCTTGCAGAGCTCATGAGTATGGGATTTACTCCCTTTATTATAGCAGATGGATTGGCTGTTGAAATGAATGATACAGGAAAACAACTTATTGAGGGATTTAATGAAGTATTGTCTAAATTAAGCTTTAATGTCCACTTAACGGGAAGTACCGAAGAAAACATTAAGACGGTGCAAACTGCCATGGGTGTCACATGTATAGGTTTATGCCCTAAAGATAAATTAAAATTCAATAAAACTAAAAGTAATGATTTATGCCTGTTGATAGGACTTCCTATGGTCGGAAACGAAGTTTTGCAAAATCCTGATAAAATATTGGATATAGATGATTTTGAAAAATTATTTAATTGCGATTGTATTAAAGAGATGCTTCCGGTAGGCTCAAGGGGTATTGAAGCTGAACTAAATGATCTTTTAAATGACAATGGATTAAAATTTAAATATGAAAATAATATTTCAATTGATTTGAAAAAATCAGGAGGTCCCTCAACAAGCTGTATAGTAACATTAAGAATAGAAAATTTAGAAAAAATTACAGATTTAATAACAAAACCTATACATATTATCGGCTCATTTATGCCATCTTAAGCGTCAGCGGAATCTAATCTTCAAGGTATGAGATTCTTCACTACGTTCAGAATGACGGGCTGCACCCTCAAAAATAACTAAAAGGCAATTTTCAGAATTATTCCTAAAAATTGCCCTAAGTATTTATTCCATGCCGTATTTTTTCTTAAATCTGTCAACTCTTCCGCCTTTATCAACAAACTTTTGTTTGCCGGTAAAGAATGGGTGGCATTCAGAACATATTTCAACTCTAATTTCGTCCATTACAGAACCAGTTTCAAATGTATTACCACATGCACATTTAACAGTAACAGTTTTATAATTTGGATGTATTCCATTTTTCATCCCGTTCACCTCTTTCTAAATCTATATATAAATATATAATCTTCAATTTACCTTGAGTATTATAACACACGTATTTATATAATACAATAATTTTTTTTTATTTTAGTAGTTTCTATCTCTGTCATTGAAATCTGACTTCATTTTATCAATATTTAACAACTGGGCAGTTTGTTTGATAAATTCGGCATTTGATTTAGTCCTAAGAAGCCCGTCTATTATTCTTTCTGTAACATCTGCAGCTGAAAAATTGCTCATTGCTTTTCTTAACTGCCAAATTGTTGACATTTCTTCATTATTAAGCAATAATTCTTCTCTTCTTGTACCGGATTTATTTATTTCTATTGCAGGAAATACCCTCTTTTCTGATAGTTTTCTGTCAAGGTGAATTTCCATATTGCCGGTACCTTTGAATTCTTCGAATATTAAATCATCCATTCTGCTTCCTGTTTCAATTAATGCACTGGCAAGTATTGTAAGACTTCCGCCATTTTCAATATTTCTGGCAGCACCAAAAAATCTTTTCGGTCCGTACAATGCCCCGGGATCAAGTCCCCCGGACAATGTCCTTCCTGTAGGTGTGATAGTTAAATTGTATGCCCTTGCAAGCCTTGTAATACTGTCTAATAAAATAACAACATCTTTTCCGTGTTCAACAAGTCTTTTTGCTCTGTCTAGAACCATTTCAGCCACTTTAATATGATTTTTAGGAAGTTCGTCAAATGTTGAATAAACAACGTCACCTTTTACGTTTCGCTTCATATCTGTAACCTCTTCGGGACGTTCATCTATTAAAAGCATTATAATTTCAATTTCAGGATAATTTTCTGCAATACTGTTTGCTATATTTTTTAAAATTGTTGTTTTTCCTGCCTTTGGAGGTGCAACAATCATACCCCTTTGACCTCGTCCGATTGGTGCAATTAAATCAATGATTCTCATTGATATATCTCTGTGGGATATTTCTAATTTAATTCTTTCATTCGGATAAATGGGGATAAGCGTATCGAAATCTTTTCTGCTTCTTGCTAACTCAGGGTTTACATCATTAATTTCTTTTACATAAAGAAGTGCCTTAAATTTTTCTCCTTGTTTAGGAGGTCTTGTAATACCTGATATTTTATCGCCGGTTTGCATATGAAATCTTCTAATTTGAGAAGGGGATATGTATACATCATCATCACTGGTTAAATAATTATGTGTTCTTAAAAAACCGTAGCCATCTGTATGGGTTTCAAGTATGCCTGTTACTTTTACAGCATCTGTGCCGCTTTGTTCTATTTCTTCCACGATTTTTTCAGGTAAATCTATCTGTTTTTCATCCTTGTCTTGGTCTTCTGCTTTATCCATAATATCAATTTTATCATTTGTAGTTTCGTCTATATTATCAATTTCATATAATTTTAAAAGTAATTCATCTTTCTTATATTTATAGGCATCATGTACACCCTTTACTTTTGCTAATTCCTTTAGTTCAGAAAGCTTTAAACTCCTAAGTTCCATATGACCTCCTTGCATATTTAGTTTATTTACATTTATGGAAAATTACAGATAAGTTTATGATAAGTGTCTAAATAATATCATTTATTATTGTATACGTCAAGGAAATTATTGAAAAATGCAACAAACATCATCCAAACATCAATAAGTTCAATAAGTTACGAATTGTTAATTTAATAACTATTGATTTATTATGAATTTTTTAATACTATTATAATGAGGTGAACATCCCCTACTACTTAAGCAATATTGTATTTAAGAGGTATATAATGACTGAATTAAAAATTTGTGTAGGCAGTGCATGTCATTTAAAAGGTTCTTATGAGGTAATAGAAATATTCAAATATTTAGTAAGAAACAGTGATGTAAAAGACCAAATTGAAATCAAAGCGGCCTTTTGTCTTGGACACTGCACTGAAGCTGTGTCGGTAAGTTTAGACGGAAAAATATATTCAGTAAATCCGGACAATGCAAAAGAGTTTTTTAACAAATATGTTATTAACAGTGTGAGGAAATTATGAGAATACTTGATTTTTATCCTGCTAATTGTAAAAACTGCTACAAATGTGTAAGAAATTGTTCAGTAAAAGCTATAAAAATGATTGACGATCAAGCACAAATCGTAGAAGAAAAATGTATAGCATGCGGAAATTGTTTTTTGGTATGCCCTCAAAATGCAAGAAACATTCATAGCGATTTGGAAAATGTAGAAAATGCATTACAAAATGGCAAAAAACTTATTATTTCAATTGCACCGTCATACCTTGGAGTTTATGATGAACCTTATAAACTTATATCGGTACTTAAATATTTAGGTGCAAGCATAGTTGAAGAAACGTCCATTGGTGCCGAACACGTGTCCAAGCTCTACAGCGAATATATAGGAATAACCAAAAAGAGCAATGCCATTACAACATGCTGCCCTACTGTAAATATGATGATACAAAATTATTATCCTGAATTAATCAAATATTTAATGCCCTTTGACTCCCCCATGATTGCCCATTGTAAAATGATTAGGAAAAGGTATGGAAGTGATGCATATATAGTATTTTTAGGACCTTGTATATCCAAAAAATGTGAAGCATACGGGTATCAGCTTTCAGGAGTTATGGATGCTGTAATATCCTTTGAAGAAATTGATAAGCTTATGGAATCAAGAAATATTAATATGTCTGAATTTGAAGAAACATATCCTGATTTGGAAGGGAATTATAGAGGAAAAAAATACCCATTAGAGCAGGGGATTTTATCAGGCATAAGCGACATTGTGGAAAACAGCAAATTCACACCCGTATCAATTTCCGGTATTGAAAACTTAATGAAAGCATTTGATGCTTTGTCAAACGATGAAATCACAAATGTACTCATAGAAGCAAACAGTTGTGAAGGAGGTTGTATCGGAGGACCTGCTGTACCTAAGAAAAGTAAAAATATATATACAAGAAAGATCCGTGCAAGGAACAAAATACAAAAATTAAAAAATATAGAGTATAAAAACTACACAAATAATGAGAAAAATTTAAACTATATACGAAATTTCAGAAACAAGCAATATATACATCCGGTCTTTACCGAAGAAGCTATAAGAAATGTTTTAGAGCAAACAGGTAAGCACAATAAGTCTGACGAATTAAACTGCGGTGCATGCGGTTATGATACATGCCGCGACAAGGCTATTTCAGTGTTGGAAGGTCTCTCGCATCCTCAAATGTGCATGCCTTATATGAGAAGTGAAGCAGAAAAAATATCAAATATTTATTTTGAATATTCTCCAAGTATAATTCTAATAGTGGATTTAAACTTAAACATACTTGATTTGAATCCGGTTGGGGAAAAAGCATTTAATATTGATGTTAAGTCTATTAAAAATAAACCACTTTCATTAATTATGCCGGACAAGGATTTTAAATATGTTTTAAGAACTGAAGAAAGCATGGAAGCACGTAAATTAAATCTTGAAAAATACGGCTTAATAGTTTATGAGCGTATTATTTATCTGCCTAAAAACAAAATCCTGTTTGGTATATTAAACGACATTACTAATGATGAGCTTAAGAAAGAACAAATTATTAACTTTAAAATGAACACTTTGGAAACAGCAGACAAAGTAATAGAAAAACAAATGAGAGTTGCTCAAGAGATAGCAGGTTTGCTTGGAGAAACTACAGCTGAAACCAAGGCTGCTTTATTGAAGCTTAAAAAAGTTGTTATTGAGGAAAATGAATAATGGAATATTTCTTTGATATTAATTATAAAAGTTTAAATAAGCATACTGAAGAACTGTGCGGAGATAAGGTAGAATATATATATGATGATGATGGTATTATTATTGTGTTGTCAGATGGTTTAGGTAGCGGCGTTAAGGCTAATATTTTAGCAACAATGACCACAAAAATAGCTGTAACCATGTTGAAAGAAGGAGCATCCATAGATGATACCATCGAAACAATCATAAACACTCTGCCTGAATGCAAGGTTAGGAAATTAGCTTATTCAACATTTACAATAATAAAAATTCAAAAGGATAACAGCGCATATATTGCTGAATATGACAATCCTCCATATTTTTATTATTCTCACAAAAGAATGATTCCGGTGGAAAAAAAGGAGCGTATTATAGGCAACAAAAAAATATATGAATCTAATATCCAATTGGAAATGGGAGATGCCATATGTGTGGTAAGTGATGGTGCAATTCATGCTGGAATAGGTCAAATGCTGAATTTGGGCTGGTCCTGGGATGAAATAAGTGAATATTTGAATGAATTAAACAGAATAAACCGCTCATCGCAACTTATAAACGGAAACTTTATAGGCGTGTGCAGCAATCTATACAACAATAAACCGGGAGATGACACAACAATAATGACACTAAAGGTGAGAAGGCCAGAAATAATAGATATTTTTATAGGACCTCCGGCAAATAAACATAATGATATTTTCCTTTCTGAAATAATGATGAACAGCAAAAATATAAAAATTATATGTGGAGGTACTACTGCTCTTATTGCAGAAAGGGAGCTAAATTTAAACTTAGAGGTTGATATGGATTCCATGAGAGATGATGTTCCACCTATTGCATATATGGATGGATTTGATTTAATTACGGAAGGGGTTCTGACCTTAGGGAAAACATTGGAAAATATTAAGAAATTAAACAACTCCAACTTTGAAAATATACTCGATTGCAATGATTATGACGGTTGTTCACTGCTTACCAAACTACTTACAGATGTAGGAACACATATTAACTTTTACTTGGGAAGTGCTGTTAACCCGGCACATCAAAATCCAAATTTTCCCGTGGATTTAAATATTAAGAAAAATATAATCGACAGTTTAGTCAATGAACTTAAAAAGGCAGGAAAAAAAATAGATGTAATTCATGTTTGATTTGTGAATAACATGAATAACGCTGATGTCATTGCTATGAATAACGCTAATGTCATTCTGAACGTAGTGAAGAATCTCATCTTTTAAGACATGAGATCCTTCGCTTTCGCTCAGGATGACAAAGCAGAAAGTATTCGTTTACCGTGGTGTGAATAGCACATACAAATTCTGAGGGCTTTATCCCGAAGAATCTCATCTATTAAAACTATTTCACATATGCATATGAAGGTTTTTTATCAAGAATGTGAGTTGTTTCTATAAAACGTATTGTTCCTGATTTAGAGCGTGTAACAACAGATGATGTCCTTGCTCTGTTGTTTGCCATGTATCTTACTCCTTTTAACAATTCACCGTCAGAAACTCCCGTTGCTGCAAAAATTATATCATTTCCTTTTGCTAAGTCTTCCATTGTTAGAACTTTACTATAGTTTTCGCCCATCATTTCCATGCATCTCGTTTTGTCTTCTTCTGTAACAGGTCTTAGAATTCCTTGAAATTCACCACCTAAGCATTTAAGAGCTGCTGCAGAAATTACACCTTCTGGAGCTCCGCCTCTACCTATAAACATATCGACTCCGGATTCACTAAAACATGTAGCTATGGCAGCCGCCACATCACCATCTTCAAACATTTTAATTCTTGCTCCGATGCTTCTTGCTCTTTGAATTAAATCCTGATGCCTCTCTCTATCTTGAATAATTACAGTTAATTCTGTAATATCTTTACACAATGCTTTTGCAACATTGTATAAATTTTTCTCTATTGATGAAGTTATGTCTATGCATCCAAAAGCTTTTGGTCCAACTGCAATCTTATCCATATACATATCAGGTGCATGCAAAAGACATCCTTTTGGAGCCACTGCAACAACTGCTAAAGCTCCAGGAAGTCCTTTAGCAACTAATTTTGTGCCATCAAGAGGATCTACCGCTATATCTATTTCGGGAGCCCCGTCTTCCCAGGTTCCGATTTTCTCGCCAATATAAAGCATTGGTGCTTCATCCATTTCACCTTCTCCTATTACCACCGTTCCTTTAATATCAAGAACTTCAAACATGCCCCTCATTCCGTCAACGGCTGCCTGATCAGCTATTTCCTTATTGCCTCTTCCCATAAATTTTCCGCAGCCTAATGCTGCTGCTTCAGTAACTCTGACTATATTAAGTGCTAATTCTCTATCCATTGTGTTCTCCCTAATTTTTTGTCTAAAACAGTATAACATACAGTGAATATTTTGTGAAGTATGATGTAAACTTTTTGTAATGGGATATAAATTGAAATATTAAAATATTTTTGATATATTTTTAACAATTGGTTGACTATACCAAATAAATAAGATAAAATAATCTTAGGCAAAAAATTATAAATGGAGGTTACAATGGAAAAATTAATTATTACTGCTTGCCTTACAGGAGCAGAGGTAACAAGAGAACAGCAACCAAATTTACCGCTCACACCGGATGAAATTGCTGAGGCAGCATATGAGTGCTACTTAGCTGGTGCATCTATGGTGCATATTCATGCTAGGGATGAAGAGGGCAACCCGACGCAGAATTATGAAACTTACAAGCAAATCAAAGAAAAAATCGAAGCAAAATGCAACATTATATTCCAACCATCAACCGGTGGTGCAACATGGCACACACCGCAACAAAGGATGCAGCCTATTGAATTAAAACCCGAAATGGCAACTTTAAGCTTAGGTACATGCAATTTTGGTGATGATGTGTTCATGAATACGGAAGAAAACATTAAAATATTTGCAAACAGAATGAATGAACTTGGAGTAAAACCTGAATTAGAATGCTTTGAAAAAGGAATGGTTGACACAGCACTTAGACTTGCAAAAAAGGGATTAATCAATACCCCGATGCATTTTGATTTTGTGCTTGGTGTACCCGGTGCAATGAGTGCAGAATTAAGAGATTTATTATACATGGTTGAATCGATTCCTGCAGGATCTACTTGGACTGCTGCAGCAGTTGGCAGATATCAGTTACCAATAAATATGGCTACTATTTTGTTGGGCGGTCATGTAAGAACAGGTTTTGAAGACAATGTTTATTTCAAAAAAGGTGAACTTGCTACATCAAATGCTCAATTAGTTGAAAGAGTTGCAAGATTATCAAGAGAATTAGGACGTGAAGTTGCTACACCGGACGAAGCACGTGTAATTTTAGGACTTAAGTAGAATAATGAACAGTGAATGAAGAGAACGGCATACCGTTCTCTTTTTATTATTTATCTTTTTTAATATTAATTTGTTCTTGGGCTGCTGCAGTAAATATTGTTTGGCTAATATTACCGATAAATTTTCCAAGTATAAGCTGATCTTTTGAATCAATATTATCTATTAATAATATGCCAATCAATGTTGAAAATAATACAAATTGTTTAGGAGGCAAGGAAACAATATATGAAATTAGTGCCTGATATGTATTGTTTGGTTCTTTATTTTCTTCTATATTTTCAGAATTGTCCTCGGTATTAAGTTTTCTGATGATACCTTCGAATATCAAGCTATCCTTATCCATACAATCCTCCATTTTTAAATACTACGCAATATAGCATCTCCTAAAGCCTTTTTACAGCTACATAAACTTAATTGTAGTAATTAATATATGAGTTATTTCAGTTAAAGTTACCATAGCATAAACAAAACAAAATAAATAGAGAACGGCTCACCATTCTCCACCTTAACTGTTTAATGTTAATAATTCACTGTTCCTTATTCATTCTTGTTTTCCATTGCCAACTCCACTAACTTTACAATCAAATCCTTGTATTCAATACCAATTTTCTTAAGCATGGACGGATACCTGCTTAAATCAGTAAGGCCTGGTATAGTATTGATTTCATTTAAATATATTTTATTGTCCGGTGTTATAAACATATCAACTCTTGAAAGACCGCTGCAGCCTAATGCTCTGTATGTTTTTGCTGCAATTTCTTTAGCTTGAGCCTTTAATTCATCGCTTATCCTAGCTGGGCAATGGATTTTGGAATTATGCTGAGAATATTTTTCAACATAATCAAAGAAATCATTCTTTGTGTCTATTTCATCAACTTCACCAATAATAAGCTCTTCATTGCCTACAACAGCACAGCCTATTTCAAAGCCCGGAATCATAGACTCTATAACAATTTTGTTGTCATATTCAAATGCTTCCATTACTCCCTTTTCAAACTCATCATAATTTCTTATTTTGCTTATACCAAGAGATGAGCCGTTGTTTGCAGGCTTAATAAACATTGGTAGGGAGAGCTTTTCAAAAGCCCTTGTGTATAAATCCTTAATATTTAAATTGCTATGATTAACCGCTGACATAAATGGAGCAGTTTTAATATTAGCAGCTTCACAAATTATATGAGTATATTCCTTGTCCATGGAAACAGCCGAAGAAGTCATTCCACATCCTACAAAAGGAATGCCTGCCATTTGGCACATTCCTTGAATTGTTCCGTCTTCACCGTTTCTTCCGTGAAGAACAGGGAAAATACAATCTATTTCAATTTTTTCAAATGTTTTATCCTTTTCATTTAGCTTTATTAACCCTTTAAAGTCCATACTCAGCAACACAGGGCTTAAATTTTTATCATACCAGGTATCATCATTTATATTTTGTGCACTTCCTTCATAATGGAGCCACTTTCCATCCATTGTTATTCCAATCAATGTTACATCATATAATTCTTCGGGAACATTTTTAATAATGGCAGCTGCTGAATGTAATGAAATAGAATATTCATCAGATTTGCCTCCAAATAATATGGCTAATTTAATTTTATTCATCCTTCCACTCCTTTAATTTGTTTGCTATATATTCAAGTTCTAAAAACCTTGAGCCTTTAATCATAATCGAGCAATCTTCCTTTATATATTCCTTTAAATATAAAGCTGCTTCCTCTTTAGTGTCAAACTCAATAATGGTTTTTATATTTGTATTTTCTCTTGCACCCTTTGCAATAATTTTTGCTTCTTCACCTATGGTTATTAATTCATCAATAGGTCTTCGTAATAAATCTTTACCTACATTATAATGCATATCATAGCTCAATTCTCTGTAGCCATACATTGTACCTAAAACAACTGTTTTCATTTTTGACTCGAATAATTCAAAAATATCAAGAGCTGCATTTATACTTACAGGATTAGATTTATAACAGTCATTTAAAATATTGCATTTATTTATTTTTATAATTTCATTTCTAAGGCCTGTCTTTTCAATTTTTAAAAGTCCTAATCTTATTTCTTCAGGGTTCATACCTAATTCTTTAGCTGCCAAAATTGCTGCCATTGTATTTAATGCCTGATGCTTGCCTAAAATATCAATATGAAGCTCTTCAAAATCTTCATTGCTTACTTGTATTGTAATACCATCTAAGTTTTCACTAAATTCCTTTAACCATATGGTATTATTTTTATTTAGCCCAAATGTTTGTTTACGTAAACTATCTCTAATTTCAGTACACTTTACTGTTTCTTCAATTAACTTATCATCGCCAAAATAAATGAATAAGCCTCCATCCTTTATTCCACTGACTATTTCGAGCTTTGCCTTAGCTATATCTTCAATGGAAGGGAAATTATCTATGTGCACTAAACCCACACTTGTTATTATACCAATATCAGGTTGTACCAAATTTGTTAAAAAATCAATTTCTCCCTTTCTTTCC
>CAZCTI010000008.1:0-29333 GCA_964501385.1 uncultured Clostridia bacterium | reverse complement strand
TTATAAGGAAATACCTTATAACTATATTGATAAAAATTCTATTGTGGGAGTATCCGCAGGGGCTTCAGCTCCTGACTGGATAATTGAGGAGGTTATTAGTATGTTGGAAAACTTAAACAACATGAATGAAATGAACGAACAGGCAGAACAAGCTGTTGAAAAAACAGAACAGTCAAGTATGCATGAATTGCTTGAAAATTATGGCGGAGTGTCATATATCAGAACCGGTGAAAAGGTTAAAGGAACAGTAATATATGTAAGTCCTGATGCCGTTTCTGTTAACATCAACTATAAATCTGACGGTATTATTACAAGAGATGAATTTTCCATGACAGAAATTTCCGATTTAACACAAATTGTTAAGGAAGGAGATGAAATAGAAGCAGTAGTAGTTAAAATTTCTGACCAGGACGGAAATGTTGTTCTTACAAGAAAACCAATGGAAGAACAAAAAATCTGGGAAGAATTAGAGCAGATGAGAGTTCAAGGAACAATCGTAGATACTCAAATTATTGAAGCTTCACAATATGGAATTTATGGAAAAGTAAATGGTATTAAAGGATTTATTCCAAGAAATCAAATTTCAATAAACAGAAATGTTGACCCTTCAGAATTCGTCGGTAAAAGCTTGAAGGTTAAAATATTGGAAACAAAGAATAAAAAAGGTAGAAGACAGTTAGTTTTAACATCAAGAGCTGTTGAAAAATTAGAAAAAGAAGTTAAAGATGCAGAAGCATGGGAAAATATCCAAGAAGGAGAAGTTTACGAAGGTACTGTTAAAAATATTCAGGATTATGGTGCATTTGTAGAAATCAACGGAATAGACGGACTTCTTCACATAAATGAAATAGCTTGGACAAGAATTAAACATCCTTCAGAAGTATTAAAAACAGGCGATAAAATTGATGTAAAAATAAAAAGTATAGATAGGGAAAACAGAAGACTTTCATTAAGCTATAAAGCTACCGTTAAAAGCCCATGGGCAAAGTTTTTAGATAAATATCAAAAGGGTGATAATGTTACGGGAGTAGTTACAAGAATTGTTGATTTTGGTGCTTTTGTAAAAGTTGATGATATTGAATGCTTACTTCATATCAAAGACTTAGACTGGGCACGAACAGAAAAAGTTACAGACGTTCTTAAAGAAGGTCAAGAAGTAACAGCTAAAATACTAAGTATTACAAGAAAAGACAGAAAAGTAAGTCTTGGATTAAAACAATTGGTCGAGCATCCTTTTGACGTTTATGCAAAAACCTTAAACAAAGATGATATTATACAGGTTGAAGTAACACGTATATTATTGGATGGAGTACATGTAAATGCTAATGGTAATATTGACTGTTTCATACCAATTGCAAAAGTGTCAAGCGAAAAATTAAGAACACCTGCTCAAGTTGTTAAGGTTGGTGAAATGAAAGATGCCAAGGTACAAAGTATAGATATTAAAGGCAAGAACCTTAACCTGACATTCATATTAGAAGATAAAGGTGAAGAAATTGTTGAAGATGTGTATCAACCACAAGAAGCAAACTTCACTATAGGCGAGTCTATCGGAGATGCACTTGGAGATTTGTTAAAATAAATTTCTAAAAAATGTTAGGTCGAAAGACCTAACATTTTTGTATGCCCTGAAACAAGAAGGAGGAAAAATGCTTAAAGAATTCTTATTTGATGTATGCTCTAACCAATTCGTTTCCGGTTTTGAGCATATTAACGGTGATGTTTTAACGAAATATTTTGGTCCTTACACAGATTCATTAGAAAAGGACAATTTAGGAAGCTACATATTTAAAGCAAACGGCAGCAGTGATACAAAAATTATGATTGCTGCACATATAGATGAAATAGGTCTTATGGTTACTAAAATATTAGATGGAGGATTTTTAAGCTTCACTTCAGTGGGGGGAATAAATCCTGCATCCTTGGTTGCACAGGATGTAACAATATTTGGGAAAGAAAATGTTTTTGGAGTTATAGGAATAAAGCCTCCACATGTAACAAGCGAGGAAGAAAGAAAAAAACCTCTTAAATTAAAGGATTTATACATAGATACAGGCTACTCAAAGGAAACCTTAGAGAAAATAGTAAAAATAGGAGATATTGCAACTGTAAAAAGAGAGCCCGTATCATTGCAGGGAAGTGTTA
Organism: uncultured Clostridia bacterium; assembly: GCA_964501385.1. Classification (GTDB taxonomy): domain Bacteria; phylum Bacillota; class Clostridia; order Tissierellales; family Sedimentibacteraceae; genus Sedimentibacter. The sequence continues at coordinate 27,188 of CAZCTI010000008.1, read as the reverse complement.
TTAGTGCAAAAGCATTTGATGACAGGGCATGCATTGCAGTAATGCTTGAAACAGCCAAAGAACTAAAGAAAATTTCTCATAAAAGCAATATATATTACACAGCAACTGTTCAGGAAGAAACAGGTATGAGAGGTGCTAAGACAAGCAGTTATAAAATAGCTCCTGATATTGGAATAGTACTTGATGTAGGATTTGGAATGACTCCCGATATGCCTGCTGATACAGCTCATTTGGGCAAGGGTCCCGTAGTTGCATATGGCGGAAGACTAAATGCAAAACTTACTAAAAAGTTTGTTGAAGTATGCAAAAAATACAATTATCCTATACAGTATGAAACAGCTCCTGCAGGAACAGGAACAGATGCAGATGCACTTCAAGTTAGCAGAGAGGGAATTCCATGTATACTGTTGTCAATACCTCTTCGCTACATGCATACATCAGTGGAAACTATTGATTTAAAGGATGTTGAAATTGCAGGAAAAGCAATAGCAAGGTTTATAAATGAATTGGATAATTCTGATTTGGAGGAAATATTATGTTTTTAAAAGAATTAACTGAACTTTCCGGCGTATCAGGTTGTGAATATGAAGTAAGAAATTATATAAAGCAAAAATTAAATGAAATAGGCTGCGATTTTTACGTAGATAAAATTGGAAATGTTATAGCACACAATAAAGGCAAAAAAAATAAAACCATAATGGTTGCTGCTCACATGGATGAAGTAGGACTAATTGTTAATCACATTGATTCCGACGGTTTCATTAAATTTAAGGCAGTTGGCGGAATTGACCAAAGAGTTTTAAATTCTAAGGTAGTGTTGGTGGGAGATAAAAAGATTCCCGGCGTAATTGGCTCTAAGGCTGTTCATTTAATGAGTGAAGAAGAAAGAGGCACATCAGTTCCCATTGATAAATTATACATAGACATAGGCTCAGGCTCAAAATCAGATACAGAAAAATTAGTTGATATAGGTGATTATATAACATTTAAAAGTAACTATGTAGAATTTGGCGATAATTTGATTAAAGCAAAAGCTTTAGATGACAGGGCCGGTGTAAATATTATATTAGAGCTTCTTGGCATGAAATTGGATGCAGATTTTTATGGAGTATTCACTGTTATGGAGGAAGTAGGCTTAAGAGGTGCAGAAACTGCAGCATACCAATTGGAGCCTGATTTAGGAATAGTTTTGGAAGGAACAGTTTGTGCAGATATGCCGGAGGTAGAGAACTGCAATAAATCTACTTTAGTAGGTAAGGGTGCAGCATTGTCATTGATGGACGGTACCACTATTTATGATATTGATGTTGTAAGAGATGTTGCTAAAATTGCTGAAGAGAACAATATAATGTATCAATACAGGAGATCATCTTCAGGTGGAAATGATGCAGGAGTTATTCACAAAGCAAAAAAAGGTGCCAAGGTAGTAGCAATTTCAGTTCCTTGCAGATATATACATTCGGCAGTAAACGTGGCAAGCAAAGTTGATATAGAAAATGTGTTAAAATTAACAAAAGAAGTAATTTTAAGCAATCAGAAAGGGGAATAAAATGTTTAACAGTGAATTAATGAAAAAACTATCTAATTGTTTCGGTCCTTCAGGCAGGGAAAAAATGATACGTGAAATGATTATGGATGAAATAAAAGATTATGCAGATGAAATAACTATAGACCCTCTTGGAAATTTAATAGCAAGAAAAAAAGGTACCGGCAAAAAAATATTATTTTCTGCTCATATGGACCAAATTGGTTTAATTATTACACATATTGATGAAAAAGGATTTCTACGTTTTGCAAATGTAGGGGGATTAAATGCCAATGAGATGTTAGGACTTCGTATGGTATTTGATAATGGCCTTGAGGGAGTTATTTGTCAAGAAGAATTAAAAGATAAAGAAAAAGTAACCATGGGCAAATTATTCCTTGATATTGCTTCAACAGATAAAGATTTTATTCTTAAAAATTTCCGTGTAGGTGATATGTGTGTATTTAAAACAGAATATTATGAAACTTTAGACTGTGTAATATGCAAGGCTGCAGATGACAGAATAGGCTGTTATATATTAATCGAAGCACTTAAAGCTCATCCCCAAACTGACAATGATGTATACTATGTATTTTCAGTACAGGAAGAAGTTGGCTTAAGAGGTGCTAAAACAGCAGGCTACTCAATTAATCCGTATTTAGCAATTGCACTTGATGTAACTGCAACCGGCGATACTCCTGACGGCATTAAAATGGATGTTAAATTAGGCGGAGGAGCAGCGATTAAATTAATGGATAAATCGCTTATTACCCATACAGAGGTAAAAGATTTACTGACATACCTTGCCGAGAAAAACAATATTAAATATCAATATGAAATTTTAGAATTTGGAGGAACAGATGCAGGTGCAATCCATACTTCAAGACAAGGGGTGCCAAGCGGAGTAATATCTATTCCTACAAGAAACCTTCATACATCCGGAGAAATATTCAATAAATTCGATGTGGAAGAATGTATAAAATTAGTAAAAGCAACAGCAGAGAAATAATAAGAGGATAACTAAGTGAGACAAAGGGTACTTATATTCATTGTCTCACTTTTTTGTGCGTTATAATCAACTTTAAATTCTATTAAAAATTTGTATACTAAATGAATAAATGATGTTAAAATAGTATTTATAACATTGACAAAAAGGGAGTTTATTAATTTGGAAGGTATAAAACTTATCAAACACCATTTTAACATTTATAAAAAAAGATTATTAATACTATGTTCTATTATTGCTTTATTAATTTTTTTTTCATTCAATAATTTTTATTTATTTCACAGTGCTGCGGAAATAATAAGTTGTGCCATTGCTTATGCAATTTTTTTATTTTCTGTAAATACTTTTAAAATTTCAAAAAATAGTTTCGTTAATTTATTAGGAATAGGTTATTTATTTATTGCAATTATAGATTTGTTACATACTTTTTCCTATGGAAATTTAGTTATATTTACTAATGAGCCCTATGATGCTGATACAAAGTTTTGGATAGCTGCACGAATTATTGAAATGGGAACGTTTCTGATAGCTTCTGTATCTTTATACAAAAAGGAATATAAACCGAATTACTATCCAATATTTTTTGTTTATGTTTTAATTACTGTAGTGTTAATAATTGATATATTATATAAAGGTAGCATTGTTCCTGTTTTAAGAATTGATGGTGGTATAACTAAAGTAAAAATTTATGCTGAATTTATTATAATATTTGGATTTTTTATAAGTTATTTACTTATTCGAGAGTATAGAAATACAAATCATTCAATATTTTCTTTTTTAATTCTATCAATAATGTTTAAAATCATGTCAGAAATGTTTTTTACAAAATATATATCCCTTACTGATCATTTTAACTTAATAGGTCATTTGTTCAAGGTTTGTTCATATTATTTAATTTATGTAGGAATAATAGAAAATGGTATTTATAGGCCTTTTGAAATTCTAACAATCAATTTAATAAATGCAAACTGCAAATCTCAAGAAAATGAAATAAAAAGGAAATATTTAGAAGAAATAATTAATCAAAATGAGCATTGTTATGACTTAATTATAGAAAATTCCTGTGTTAGCATTTTAATTGTAAAAGATTACAAAATTATATATGCAAATGCAACTGCTGTAAATACTGTTGGTGCATCAGATATTATAGACATACTTAACAGAAGTATATGGGATTTTATTTGTGTAAACGGCGAGGCTAAGTTATTAGAAAGCAAACTAAAAGAAAATATTAATAGTAGAAAATTTTTTAAATTAAATCTTAAAAGTCTAAATGGAAATAAGCTGAAATTTGAATGTTCGTTAAATGATATAACATATAGGGGAAATAATGCCTACTTAGTCGTATTAAGAGATATAACTCATAAAGAAGAAATTCAAATGCTGCAAAATAATTTAAATGAAAGTGAAGAAAAATTAGGTCAATCTATAGAGCTTAACAAGGAGCTTAATGAATTTTTTTCTAACATTTCTCATGAATTGAAAACTCCTTTAAATATTATTTTAGGTTCTATTCAATTAATTTTACAAAATGGAGAGGGACAATCCACATCATTACATTTAGAAAAACAAAAAAACTTATTAAATATTACAAAGCAAAATGCATACAGGTTAGTTAAATTGGTAAATAATCTAATAGACATTTCAAAATATGATGCAGGATATCTACAACTAAACAATCATAACTGCAATATTGTAAGTGTTGTAGAGGATATCACTTTATCGGTAGTTGAATATTTCAAAATGAACGATATAAAAGTAATTTTTGATACAAATACTGAAGAAAAAATTATGGCAGTAGATTGTGATAAAATTGAGAGAATTATGTTAAACTTATTATCTAATTCAATGAAGTTCACGGAAAAAGGAGGAGAGGTATTGGTAACCTTAACTGATATGGATGAATATGTGCAAATTTCAGTGAAGGATACAGGTATTGGAATCCCTGAGGAAAAACTTAAAGTAATATTTAACAGATTTGAACAGGTAGACAAAACATTTACAAGAAAGAAGGCAGCGGCATAGGATTAGCATTAGTTAAAAGCCTTGTTGAATGCCATGGCGGAAATATAAAAGTACGCAGCAAAATTAATGTTGGTACCGAATTTATTATCAATCTGCCTGTTATAATTTTAGAAAATGAAGAATATCATTTGGAAGAATTTGAAAGCAAAGTAGACAAGATAAACATAGAATTTTCCGACATCTACTCATGAGACAGTTGGTATGCCATAACCCAATTTTTTAGAGAGATTTTTGAAAAATTGTGGTAAGTCAACCGAAAAGAGTTCCCAATTTATACGACGTAAGGAGAAAATTTTTTATTATAAGAAAATGTATGAATAAGACAAAAGAATTAGTATTAAGCGGATTATTGACAGGAATGCCTGTAATGTTTCCTATGTCTATAATCATGGCTGTTGAATTAGGAATTTACGGGCTTACCGCATCACTTGCAATAAGAAAGTTTAATTTATCTACAGTACCGTCATTAATAGTTTCCATGATAACAGGAAGGATTGGAGCAGGTTTAACAGTAGCAGCATTAGTTTCTATGTTTGGAGTAAAAATGAACCCTGTTACGTTTGTTAAAGGGGCAGTAATAACAGGATTACCCGGCATTATTATTCAACTAATATTTATACCGTCATTAATTTATGCTATTAATGCACATATGAAAAAAACTTCTCGTGCTTAGTAGCTCTGATATAGTGAATAATGTAACTTAAATGTTATTATATGAATAACTATTATATCAAGGGCGAAGCAGCCATTGTCATTGAACACCTCTACTAATTAGACATACTTTAATGCAAGAGGACCCCCGTACTATGAAAGCATTCACTATTGCTTTTTACATAGCTGAAAGCACTTGTTTTTGATGAAACTTTTGAATGTTTTGGGATAATATCACAAATTATAGGAAATAATATAATTTGTGATATTTTTTTTAAAAGAATGGGATAAACCAAATAATGTATGGAAACACACTTTAAAATCTGGTAATTCTTAAGGATAGCTTTTGAAGGAGTGTTCCCGATTTTATAGTATTTGAGGTAAGCATTGAAGGAATGTACCCAGAAATGGAAGAATGAGGAGGATTTATGAAGGTAGGAATACCAAAAGGATTGTTGTATTACAAATACCATCCTTTTTTAGTGACATTTTTCAGTGAATTAGGAGCTGAAATAATTGTTTCAGAGGATACAAATAAAAATATTTTGGATGCAGGAGTAAAATATTGTATAGATGAAGCATGTTTGCCGGTTAAAATTTTTCACGGTCATGTGGCTTCAATAATGGATAAGTGTGATATATTAATAATTCCTCGAATTATGCAGCTATGGAAAAATGAATATATTTGTCCAAAATTCTGCGGTTTGCCAGAAATGATTATAAATAGTTTCGATAAATTACCTGTAACCATAACCGAGCCTATTTATGCCACATCGAAGAAAAACCTGTATTGCTGGGCTAAATCATCCGGCAAATTTTTAGGAAAGAATAGCTATGATATAAAAAAAGCATTTGCAAATGCATTAGATGCACAAGAAAAACACGAAATTGGAATCAATGATTCAGGATATGAAATAAATGTTGCATTGATAGGGCATCCTTACAATATTTATGACAGTTTTTCCAATATGGATTTGGTTAAAAAGGTTAATGATTTAGGTATTGGTGTTATAACGAATGAATTTACAGGTGAAGATATTTTGCAAAAAGAAGTAGAAAACTTATACAAAAAACCATTTTGGACCTTCGTGAGGGAAAATTATGGATTTGCAGTAAATGCTTCAAAACAAAAGATAATTGATGGCATTATATATGTATCATCATTTAACTGTGGAACAGATTCAGTAATAATTGAGCTTATTAAAAACAGTGTTCCTGATTTTCCTTTTTTAATATTAAAAATTGACGAGCATACTGGAGAAGCAGGAATTAATACAAGAATTGAAGCATTCAAAGATATGTTGGAAAGGAGATTATTTAATGAAAGCAACATTTCCACACTTGGGTAATGTTTATATTGCAGTGAAGGCACTTTTTGACGGATTGGGGATTGATTATGTAATACCTCCTCAAAACAGTTCCGATGCATTAAATATAGGCTCTAAATACTCACCTGAAGAAATTTGTCTTCCTTTTAAAATAATGATTGGTAATTATATTCAAGCAATTGAACAAGGAGCGGACACAATAATAATTCCCGGCAGCTGCGGTCCCTGCCGTTTTGGAGAATACTGCGAGCTGCAAATTAATTTAATGAAAAGCATGGGATATGATTTAAATTTTATTGTTTTAGATATGCCAAAAGATATAGGAATAAAAGAACTGTTAAACAGGATGTCTAAAATTGGTTCAACAAGCACAAAAAACAGTCTAAAAAAAATAAAAGCAACTAAAGATGCCATAACCATTATGCACTTAATAGATGAAACAGAAGCACTGTCTCACTATTTGGCAGGCTTTGAAAAAAATAAAGGTGAATGCAGAAATATTTTGCATGAGTGTAAAAGAGAAGCCATGAAATGCACAAATCCAAATGATATGATTGCATTAATAAAAGAATATAAAAACAAACTAAAATATATTTCCGTTGACATTAATAAAAATCCCGTAAAAATTGCAATAATAGGTGAAATTTACACGGTGATAGAGCCTTATTCCAACTTTTATATAGAAGATAAATTAATGGATTACGGAGTGTCCACAAAAAGATGTCTCACCCCAACCTGGTGGGTAAAAAATATGGCATTGAGCCCTGCAAAAATAAATTCATTAAATATTAAAAATGCATCCAAAAAATATTTATCAATGGAAATTGGAGGTCATGCAAGAGAATGCATAGGAGAAGCAATTATGGCAAATGAAGAAGGTTTTGACGGTGCAATTCAAATATTTCCCCTGGGGTGCATGCCTGAAATAGTTTCAAAATCGATACTTCCTTCAATTTCAAGGGATAATAATTTCCCCATAATGTCTTTGGTAGTTGACGATATGACAGGGGAGGCCGGTTATATAACAAGAGTTGAAGCATTTATAGATTTGCTTGAAAGGAGACGTGACAATGTATTATATGGGTGTTGATGTAGGGTCAGTCAGTACAGACATAGCCCTTATAGATGAGAGCTTAAATGTTGTTGAAAAAATATACTTAAGAACAAAGGGTAACCCTATAAAAGCTGTACAGGAAGGTTTTAAAATATTAAAGAACAAATATGAAGATTTAGAAATTTTAGCAGCAGGGACTACGGGCAGTGGACGAATGATTGCAGCTACAATTATAGGTGCTGATGCTTTTAAAAATGAAATAACGACACATGCAACAGCTGCCCTTGAAATTCATAAAGATGTAAAAACCATAATTGAAATAGGGGGGCAGGATTCTAAAATTATTATAATAAATAATGGAATAGTGTGTGATTTTGCCATGAATACTGTTTGTGCCGCCGGTACAGGATCGTTTTTAGACAGGCAGGCTGAAAGACTTGACATACCTATTGAGCAATTTGGTGATTATGCCATAAAAGCTAAATCATCTGTTCGCATTGCAGGAAGGTGTGCAGTATTTGCCGAATCTGATATGATACACAAGCAACAGCTTGGCTACAATCAGGCAGAAATAATAAGAGGGCTTTGTGATGCCCTTGTTAGAAATTATTTAAATAATATAGGTAAAGGTAAAACAATAATTCCTAAAGTATTATTTCAAGGTGGTGTAGCAGCTAACATAGGAATGAAGAAAGCTTTTGAAAATGAATTAGGTTTTGAAATATTTGTTCCTGAAAACTACAATATGATGGGGGCCATAGGAGCTGCCATAATAGCCAAAGACAAAGTAAAAAAGTCGGGAAAAACTAATTTTAGAGGCTTACAGCTTGCAGAAAACAATATAGTAACAAGAAGCTTTGAATGCGAAGGTTGCCCCAACAAATGCGAAGTTGTAAAAATATATGAAAATAATAATATAATAGGCTATTTTGGTGACAGGTGCACCAAGTGGAGCAATAAGACAGCTGAAATAACTAAATTAGCGTAAAATTCTTTTATATAATACAACAGCCCGCAATGCGGGCTGTTGTCATTTAAATGAACATAAATATTTAAATCTCATAATTTTTAAATGGTCCCTCGGATGAGGCGGTATATCTACTATATGTTCAGGGATTGGGTATACTCCCGGCACTACGGGAGTCAAACAAACATCTAAATTTGTTGTAATTCCTTCAAAAAAGCGAAGATTATTGCATCTGTAAGGAGAATAACAATCAGCTATAACAGTAACGTCATATGTTGTGAAATAATATTCGGGGCCTCTTATTTGTGTTCCTAATGGATGGGAAACCGGCAAACTAATAGTAGTCGACGAATTATCTAATACTTCACTATATATTTGTATCGGTCCTTCATCCCCTCTTACATAAACTGTTATAGAAGCATTATTTACAGTAACTTTACCTTGTTTTGACGACACGTTAATCTGTAAATATCCTATATTATTATTAATGAGGATTGGCAGGTCATTCATGAACATATTGGTAAAGTTTTTATTATCTATATTAAATTTATTTTCATATCTATATATCATTTTATTATAAAAATTATTCATTAATGCCTCCTTTTAAAAAAAGTTGAATCTTGTTATATTCTATGCCTATAAATCCGAAAAGCTACTCTTGAAATGATGGTAGAAAAATAGACTAAACTCTAAGTTAACCTGCATATGTATTGTAATTAATCTACATTTAATATATAATATCCAAAGAAATCTACTTGCATGGGGGCAGATTTTTGTTCTTCTGATAAATTATTTATTAGTGATGTGCAACAAAGAGGTATTTAATATCATGGTTCAAAGCCGTATCTTCATAGGGAAATATATTTATCTGATGCAAGAAAAGTAGAAAAAGACAAACTAATAACTATTTAAGATAATGTAGTAAAAAAAATAAATTTAAAAATTGTAGGTGACTTATGAATATTGGTTATGCATGTCTTACGGTTGGTGTTAAAGGAACAAAGCTTAGATCCTGCACAATGAAAAATGCTGCACCTGATGTTTTGGAAACTTTGATTCAATCAAACTTAGATGTACTTGAAAACATGTTAGATTATAATATAAATAATGGCATAAAACTATTTCGCATAAGCTCGGATATTATTCCTTTTGGCTCACATCCTATTAATACTTTAAATTGGCAGGAAAAATTCAGCTATCAGCTTGCAGAAATCGGACAGAAAGCTTCATCAAACAACATACGACTTTCCATGCACCCGGGACAATACACAGTTTTAAATTCTCCAGATGATAATGTAGTAGAAAGAGCTATAGAAGATTTGCGGTATCATGCAGGATTTTTAGATGCATTAGGTTTAGGAAAAGAACACAAGATTATCCTTCATGTAGGTGGCATTTACGGAGATAAAACAGCAGCAATTAAACGTTTTGTACAACAATATCAAAGTTTAGAAGATAATATCCAAAATCGTTTAGTAATAGAAAATGATGACAAGCAGTATAATATATCCGATGTACTATCAATTGGTTTAAACCTTGGTATACCTGTTGTGTTTGACAACCTTCATCACCGGGTAAATTCAGAAAACAAATATTCTGAGGTAGAATGGATAAATAAGTGTGCAGCTACCTGGAAACAGTCAGACGGTCTGCAAAAGCTTCATTATTCACAGCAGGATTCAGGCAAAAGGCCGGGTTCTCATTCTGCTACCATAGATGTCAGTGACTTTTTACAATTCTTTGAAAACATTAAAGACCTAAATATTGATATTATGGTTGAAGTAAAAGACAAAAATCTATCAGCAATAAAATGTATCAATGCTATTTCAAAACCTGAAATCAAAAACCTTGAAATAGAATGGAGCCGTTATAAATACTCCGTATTGGAGCATTCCCCAAACGCATACAATAAAATAAGACAAATTTTAAAGGACAAAACATCATATCCTGTCATAGAATTTTACAAGCTCATTGATGAGGCTATGACAACTCCGATTAAGCCTGGAAATGCAGTAAATGCAGCTCAGCATATATGGGGTTACTTTAAAGATTCATGTAATGATGATACCCGTAAAAAATTTGATAAAATACTTCAAAAAGCGAGCACAGGCGAATCAACAATACCTATGAAACGCTTGCTTTGGAGGATGGCAGTAGAACTACAGCAAAAGTATTTGTTAGAATCCATCTACTTTATGGATGTTGTTAATTAAACTCCAATATTATTAAAATAAGTATATAAAATTTTTATAATCAATATAGCATTTATACAAAAAAATAATTTTTATACTGTTGTTTGCACTGTTAAATTAGGGGTATAAAGCTTATATTCTAATATAAGGGGAGAATTACATGAAAAAAAATAAATTATTAATCATATTATCAGCTGTTTCAATTTTGGCTGTAGCTGCGTATTTTTTGCTTTTTAATGACAACTCAGTAGAAGTTAGTACAATGAACGTTTCTAAGGCAAATATTATAAAAACAATAGGAGTATCAGGAATTATAAACTCAAAAGATATGGAAGTTATATCCTTGGTACCGGGTAAGGAAGTTGTTAAAACGTATGTTGAAGAAAATGATGTAGTAATGAAAAATCAGCTTTTAGCTGAATTAGATGCTGAGGATTTAATAATTTCATTGCAAAAAGCTAAGCTTAGCTTGGAAGACTTAAATGCAAAATTAAATGATTTAAACAATAACCAAAATGATTTAACCATATTAAAAAATACTGTAGAAAAAAACAAAGAAAATTACTCTAAATTATCAAATGATTTATCTGTTGCCCAAGAAGATTTAACTAAGGCAGAAGGTCTTTATGCTGAAAATGCAATCAGCAAGGCAGAGTACGAAAAATATGTAACTGCTGTTAATAATTTAAAATCAAACCTTAAAACACAAGAATTAAATTTATTAGATTCTAATGTTAACTACAAGGATAAAACAGAACAACAAACATTTGATAAGCTATCCCTGGAGAGGCAAATTGAATCCATTAACCTTGATATTGAAAGCTTAAATAAAAAATTAGAGGATACGAAAATATATTCTTCTATTGACGGTATTGTAACTGAATTTACGTTAAAGGAATTACAACAAACATTAAACGGTGAAAAAATAATAATACACAGTAATTCTTCCTTGGAATTAACATCACTTGTTTCACAGCAGGATGCCGTTTTAATTAAAGAAGGTCAGAAGAGCACAATAACTATAGATGGTTTAAACACATCCTATGAAGGAGTTGTAAGCTTTGTTTCCAAAGTTGCTTCAACTGACAATGACAGAACTACTAAGCCTAAGGTAGAAGTAAAAATAGAAATTATCAATTCCGACGAGAATATTGCTTTTGGATATGAAGGTGAAGCACAAATAATTATTGGCTCACAAGATGATGTCTTGGTTGTTAAAAATGAAAGTGTAAAAAGTGAAAACAACGAAGAATTTGTGTATGTTTTAAATAACAATATTGCTAGAAAAACATCTGTAGAAACCGGATTAACAGATGGGTATTTAACTGTTGTAAAATCAGGTATCAAAGAAAATGATACAGTTATTGTAAACCCGCCTTATGATTTAATAGACGGCATGATGGTTAAAAAGGCTGAGTAGGAGGGTGTATGGACTATAAAGAAGCTATATTAGAAGCATTGAAAGAAGAAAATAAAGATTTGTGCATAGAGCTATCATTGGAAGCAATTGAAAAAAACATCTATACAATCCCTGAGCTATATGAAAATATATTAAAAATAGGTCTTTATTCTATAGATGATTGCTCTGGAGACGATTGTATATGGAAGGAACATATCAAGACCTCCATAGTTAGATCAGTTATTGAATGTTTATATCCTCATATAATTAAGCTTAAAAAATCTGCAAAGCAAATAAACAAAAAAGTATTATTAGCATGCCCTGAAAAGGAATATCATGAAATTGGTCTTAGGATGGTTGATGACTTTTTTAATATATTAGGTTATGAAACTATATTTATTGGAGCAAATATACCTAAACTTCAAGTTTTAAACGCTGTCATAAGAACAAAGGCAGATTATTTGGCTATTAGTGTTACTGATTACTATTTATTGTTTGAAGCACAAAAAATGATACAGATAATAAAAAATATCAACAAAGATATAAAAGTTATTGTGGGTGGTAATGCTTTCAAAGAAAACAGGTACTCCATAAGCAGCATAGGAGGAGATATTTATATTGAATCATTTGAAGATTTAATAGAACTAAGGGATGGTGAACAAGATGAAATTAGCATTTGATATAGCCCTTAGATTTTTAAAATCCGGAAAAGGTCAGACCTTACTAATAGCTTTAGGAATATCCGTAGGAGTAGCAGTTCAAATATTTATAGGTTCTTTAATTCAAGGATTGCAAATAAGCTTGGTGGATACCACCATAGGCAGCTCTTCTCACATTACTGTAACACCAGATAATGATGATAAGCTAATTAAAAATTGGGATAGAACTGTTTATGAAGCACAAATAAGCAGCCCTGAAGTATTGTACGTATCACCTGCATTAGATGGACCTGCAACTTTAGACTATGAAACAGATACATCCGCAGTTGTTATAAGAGGGTTTGATATAGAAAAAAGCGATAAAATTTATAAATTTAAGAACAATCTATACGCAGGAAATCTTCCTACCAGCAAGGAGCAAGCAATAATAGGAAGGGAAATGGCTGTTAAATCCAATACAAATGTAGGAGACACCATAACATTGGTAACTGTCAGGGGTAACTCTTATAAACTAAAGGTTACAGGTTTATTTGACCTAAAAGTGTCTTCAATAAATGATTCATGGGTAGTAACAGACATAGAAACAGCAGAAACTATTCTTTCTTTAGATGGTGTAACCTCGGTAGAAATGCAGGTTAATGATGTATTTAGTGCTGATGAAATTTCCAAGCAGGTAGCATATACATTGTCAGGCTCTGATTTAAAGGTTGATAACTGGAAGGATTTAAATCAATCATTACTGAGCGGTTTAAACGGACAGAGTGTTTCAAGCTACATGATACAAGTATTTGTTTTGTTATCAGTACTCCTTGGCATATCAAGCGTTCTTGCAATATCAGTTGTTCAAAGATCTAAACAAATAGGAATTCTTAAAGCAATGGGCATTCAGGATAAGGATGCAAGTCTTATATTTGTTTTTCAAGGGCTTATGTTAGGTATTTTAGGAGCAGTGCTTGGAATTGCACTTGGTATTGGACTATTGGTTATGTTTACTAAGTTCGCAGTAAATCCTGATGGCAGTCCTGTTGTTCCTATTTATATAAGTTATGGATTTATAACATTGTCAGGTATGTTTGCTGTTTTTACAGCTTCAATTGCTTCCTTGATTCCAGCAAGAATAACATCAAGACTTAATCCTATAGAGGTAATAAAAAATGGATAATGAAAATATGAGTAATATAAATAATATAATTGAACTTAAGAATATAAACAAAATTTATGGCGACAAAATAAAGACACAAGTTTTGTATGATATAAATATTTCCTTTGAAGAAAATAGCTTTAACTCTATTATTGGTGAATCAGGAAGTGGAAAGAGCACCATGTTAAATATAATTGGAACCTTAGATAAGCCAACTTCCGGAGAGGTTTATATATGTGGCAAAAGAACTGATACTATGGATAAAACAGAACTTGCATTCTTAAGAAATAAAACCATAGGCTTTATTTTCCAATTCCATTACCTTCTTCCCGAATTTACGGCTAAGGAAAATGTGCTTATGCCATATAAAATTCACAACTACAAGGTACCAAAAGAAGTAGATGAGTGGGCTGATGAACTTTTAAACTTCGTAGGACTTACAAAAGTAAAGAATAATCTTGCAACAAACATGTCGGGAGGTCAGCAGCAAAGAACTGCCATAGCAAGAGCATTGATTAACAAACCTAAAATAATATTAGCAGATGAGCCTACCGGTAATCTTGATTCTGAAACAACTGAAAATGTATATGTAATATTAAGAGATATAAATGAAAAATTCAATACCACTTTTTTGATAATAACACATGATCAAAGAATTGCTGAAAAAACTGACAGAATAGTTCAGGTAAAGGATGGAAAAATCAATTTAGATGTAAGAAAATAATCATAAAAAAAAGTAATAACTTATAATTATATGTTTATGGGAATTCATTTTTACCTAAACATTGATTTTAAATTTTTTTTAAATACTGTTATAAAAAAGAGTAATATTCAAATACTAAGTTGGATATTACTTTTATTTTAAGGAGATTTTTATGAGAAAATTATTGTATATTACCGTTAATTCAAAACCTGAAAATTTATCATCAAGTAAAACTGTTGGAAGGATATTTGTAAACAGGTTTATTGAAAAATATCCTGACTTTACAGTAGAAGAATTGGATTTGTATAAAGAACATGTTCCACGACTTGAATATGAATATTTTGAAAGCAGAAATTGTATTGTAAGCAAAGATGCTGCTAATAAGCTAACAGAAAAGCAACAAAAGGAAGTTCAAAAAATTAACAATTTGTGCCAACAGTTCATACAAGCAGAAGTCTATGTAATTGCTGCACCTATGTGGAGCTTATCGTTTCCTGCTCCATTGAAGGAATATATAGATTGCATAGTACAAGAGCAAATGACAATAAGTTTTCCTGAAAAAGGTGGAAAACCGAAAGGACTTCTAAATGACAAGGATAGGGCTGTTGTATATATTCAATCCTCAGGCGGAGACATACCATGGTTGATGAGACCAGTATTTAATAGAGGATTAAATTATATTGAAGATATTATGAAGTTTATGGGTATCAACAAATTTGAAACACTTTTAGTAGATGGAACAGGCTATACAGAAGAGGAAAGAATAGATACAATTGAAAAAGCTAAAGGAAAAATAGATGGGATTATAGAAAAGATAGATATTAAGAATCACTTGTTAGTTTAAAGGGTGATGAAATGAAACTGTTTATGCCAAGCAGGGTTATATTTGATCCTTCAAGTCTTGATTATCCCTTAGGTCAAGAAATATATAATTTTTTTGATAATAAATCTGTAGAGATAATTAAAGCAACATCAAAAAATGCGGCACGCTATATTCCAGGTACGACTCCTGCTGAAAAATATGCTAATTCAAAGAGAACTATATTGATTACAACAAATAAAAACAACAAGCTTGATATATGCAGACCTTCTGCGGATTATCAGTTTTCTCTTGTAGGCAATTGTCCCGGTAATTGTGAATATTGTTACCTGCAGACCACTCAAGGAGCTAAACCATATATAAAAGTCTTTGTAAATTTAGAAGATATTTTTGATGTTATAAAACAACATATTAAGCAGGATGATAGGGTTACTACCTTTGAAGCTTCCTCTTTAGGAGACCCTTTAGCTTTAGAACATATTACAGGTTCTATAGCAAAAACAATTGAGTTTTTCTCAGGTCTTGAAAAGGGGAGACTAAGAGTAGTAACAAAATTTAACAATGTAGATTCTCTTTTAAACCTTAAGCAC
The DNA here is from genome assembly GCA_964501385.1 of uncultured Clostridia bacterium. GTDB lineage: Bacteria > Bacillota > Clostridia > Tissierellales > Sedimentibacteraceae > Sedimentibacter. Next base: position 11,128 of record CAZCTI010000008.1, on the reverse strand, counting down.
AATAAACACACACAATTTAGAATAAGCATAAACACCAATTATGTAATAAATAATTTTGAACACAATACAGGAAGCATAAATGAAAGGATGGAGGCATTAGTAAAGATTGCTAATGCCAGTTATCCTATTGGTTTTTTAGTAGCACCCTTAATGGTATACCATAATTGGAAGAAAGAATATTATGAGCTTTTTGAAAAATTAAAAAATAAATTAGGAAGTGATTTATGTCAAGAAGAAATAACATTTGAGTTAATTCAGCATAGATTTACGGCTGTGGCCAAAGACATTATACTTCAAAGATTTCCTAAAACACAGCTAAATATGGAAGAGGAAAATAGAAGCTTGAAGTGGGGGAGATTTGGAAGGTTTAAATATGTCTATCCTAAAGAACAAGCTGATGAAATTAAGGAATATTTATCATCCTTGATATTAGAAAGGTTTCCTAAGGCAGATATTAAATATTTTACATAGTTCACTATAAAAATAGCAAATGACTTATATTTGTATGTCATAGGAATGGACAGGCTTAAAGGATGATTGAAGTTTTTATAATGAATGTTTTCCATGTTTAGTTTGAATTTTCAAGATATTTATACTATAATAAATATAGATGTATATATAAAATAGAAAAAATATTGTTACTATACATAGAAACATGGGTATAATATTAACGTAATACTGATAATATCAATTAGGGAGGGGATAATCATATGAAATTAAGAAGGATTGGAATTGTTTTAATAATTTTATTGATGCTAAGTTCTATAGCCCTTGGGACAGAAGTCAGTACAGGCGATAAAGTATATATAGTTCCAATTAAAGGCGAAATAAATAGAGCAACTAATTATTTTGTAAAAAATAAAATAGAAGAAATAGAGCGTGAAGGGGCAAAAGCCATAATATTTGAAATAGATACCTATGGGGGATTTATTGATCAGGCTCAACAAATAAAAGATTCCATAATAAGTACAGATATACCAACTATCTCATTTGTTAATAACAATGCTCAATCAGCGGGAGTTCTTATTACTATAGCAAGCGAAAAAGTTGTTATGGCAAGAAATGCTACTATTGGATCTGCAGAAACTATTCCAAACACTGAAAAGGCATTGTCTATGTGGAGGGCAATATTAAGAGATACTGCCCAATATAGAGGTAGAAATTCTTTAATAATTGAAGCCATGGCAGATAAAGATATTGAAGTAGAAGGTATTAAGGAAATAGGCAAATTGATTAATTTGACCGGCAATGAAGCTGTAAAATATGGTATAGCTGATTTAGTAGCGAATGATTACGAAAGTATATTAGAACATTTTAATATTAAAGCAAGTGAAATCGTTAAAGTAGATGAAGGATTTCAAGTTAAGCTTGCAAAAGCTATTTCAAGTTCTGCTTTAAGCACTTTATTATTAGCAATAGGGCTTATTGGAATTGCAGTGGAGATATTTACTCCCGGTTTTGGTGTAGGAGGTATAGCAAGTATAATTGCTTTTGGATTATATTTTGGAGGCAATATTTTAGCCGGTAATTCTAATTGGATATCTCTAACGTTTTTTGTAATAGGGTTAATACTAATAGTCATTGAAGGCATGGTACCTGGATTTGGTTTACCTGGCATCTCCGGTATAATTGCAATCCTATCAGGGATAATAATGGCAATGAATAATTTGCGTTCAGCCGTGTTATCACTAAGTATAGCTATAATATTAACAACAATTGTGATAATAATATTTGTAAAATTAGGTTATCGGAGTAAGATTTTTAATAATGTAATTTTAAGCAATGTACTGCTCAAGGATAAGGGATATATTCCTTCTGAAGATATGGAACATTTATTAGGTGAAGAAGGTACTGCCTTATCTGATCTTAGACCTGCCGGCTTTATTGAAATAGGAAGTAACAAATACGATGCATTGTCAGATGGTGGTTTTATAGTGAGAAATGAAAAAATAAAAATTGTAAAAGTTGAAGGATCAAAAATATTTGTAAGGAGGATTTAAAATGGAACTATTATTTACAGGAGGAGCAGCAGTTCTCATAATTATACTGTTAATTTTGTTTTTTACATTTGTACCCGTTGGTTTATGGGTTACTGCATTTTTCTCAGGAGTCAGAGTAAAGATATCTACTCTTATAGGAATGAGACTTAGAAGAGTAGTACCAAGTAGGATAGTAAATCCAATGATTAAAGCAACAAAAGGAGGCCTGGATTTAAACATTGATGAATTAGAAGCTCATTATTTAGCAGGTGGTAATGTAAATACACTTGTAGATGCTTTAATAGCAGCACAAAGAGCTAATATACCATTGATATTTGAAAGAGCGGCAGCTATCGATTTAGCAGGTAGGAATGTATTAGAAGCCGTTCAAGTAAGTGTAAACCCTAAAGTTATAGAGACTCCTAATATATCAGCAGTTGCTAAAAATGGTATTGAAGTAATTGTAAAAGCTAGAGTAACGGTAAGAGCAAATATTGAAAGACTGGTTGGTGGAGCCGGAGAAGAAACAATTATTGCCAGAGTTGGAGAAGGTATTGTTACCACCGTTGGTTCTTCTACAACTCACGCGGATGTATTAGAGAATCCTGACAGCATATCCAGGACAGTACTTGGTAAAGGTTTAGATTCCGGAACTGCTTTTGAAATATTATCAATTGATATTGCAGATGTAGATGTAGGAAGAAATATAGGTGCGAAACTACAAATGGATCAAGCAGATGCTGATAAGAAGATTGCACAAGCAAAAGCTGAAGAAAGAAGGGCAATGGCAGTAGCGAAAGAACAAGAAATGATTGCCGAAGTCCAAGCCATGAGAGCAAAAGTAGTAGAAGCAGAATCACAGGTACCATTGGCAATAGCTGCAGCTTTAAAAGAAGGCAATGTAGGTGTAATGGATTATTATAATATGAAAAATGTATTAGCAGATACAAATATGAGGGATTCTATTTCTAAAGCAACTAAAGAGGATAACAATAATAGTGGATGTGATTAAATGGAACGATTTATAATTCTTGTTATCTGGGTAATAGGAATCACCCTTCTTAGAAATGCTAATACTAAAAGTAATGAAAGAAAAACCAAAACTAGAACTACTCAACAAAAAAGAAAAAATGTTTTTGGCACAATTAGAGAAGAATTAGAAAAAGAAAAGCAAAGATTAGAACGACCAACACGACCGGCACGATCATCAATGCTGTCAGATCTATCTAAACAAAAGTCCACCTCAAAGCCAAAAACACCGCCTGTATCTGAAGGTTTAGAAATTGATATTATTGGTGGAGATGAGGAAATAGGAGGAATTAATGAAGCTGGTATTTCTATAGGGTCAAAGTATAATAAATTAGATTTCGACTTAAAGAGAGATATAATAAAAGGCATCATATATTCTGAGATTTTGTCAGAACCAAAGAGTTTAAGAAATATGAAAAAAAGAGTAATATAATAAAAATAATGAAGCTGCCGAATAGGCAGCTTTATTAATCTTCAACATCAAAATTATCTAATGCACTTTTCTTTTTAGGTGGACGTGAATCTCCATGTTTTACAAATAGCATGGTACACAATGATAATAATGAAAATACTACTGCATATGGGAAAAGTGTTCTATATGACACATTCTCCAATAGGAAACCGGAGAATATAGGGGTAAATATCTGAGCAGCCATTGAAAATGTATAATATAATCCGGTATATTTCCCGATATCACCACTTTTACTCATTTCTACAACCATAGGGTAAGAATTTACGTTTATAGCAGCCCATCCAAATCCGGTAAATGCAAAGACTACATTAATCATTGCACTTGGCTCTAAGAAAAAGTATCCAAAGAAATATGAAGTACTCATCGTAATAATTCCAATAATGATAGTCTTTTTTCTACCTATTATACTTGATATAAAGCCAATAGGGATATAACTTACAATAGCAGCTGCTGTAGCTACCATCAAGGCTGAAGCAAAGCTTCCACCTTCCATTCCCCAAACCCTTGTAGCATATCTGGAGAAAGCCGTTGTTATAGCATTATAGGCTGTGAACCATAAGAAAATTGATGCAAGGATAAAATATAAGCTCCTTTTTACATCTTTAGGCATATGGGCTGATCCTTTTTGCTCTATTTCTTTTTCATCTTTATATTCAGGAGAATCAGCTATTTCATCTAATAATTTTCTTTCTTTTATTTTACTCAAAAGTACAATAACTGCTGCTACCATAAAAATGGCAACTGCTAAGAACAGCTTAGTGTAATCAGGAAGTGGACCTGATGGAACTAAAAATCGAATAAATATTAGAGCAGTGATGCCACCTACAGCCCCCATTAAGTTGATTACAGCATTAGCAGAACTTCTATATATCTTAGGTGTCAAATCAGGCATCAAAGCTACAGCTGGTGAGCGATATGTTCCCATAGTCAATAAAACCAAGCCCAATGATACAAAGAAAAGCGGGAAATTTGTAGTTTTAGCAGAGTATGGGATTATCATCATAAGTACAACAGCAAGAGTAGTTCCACCTATGATGAAGGGAGTTCTTTTACCCAGTGGGGTATTTACCCTATCAGATAATGCTCCAAAGAGTGGAAGTAAAAACAATGCTAAAACATTGTCTAAGGCCATTATTCCACCGGTTAATGTTTCTCCTATGCCGAAATTGTTTTGAAGAATCAAAGGTATAATATTATCGTATAATTGCCAAAATGATGTAATAGACATAAAAGCCATGCCTATAAAGAATGTCCTCTTATAATTCAATTTCATGAATGAGCCCCCTATTTAGTTAATTTAAGTTAATTATAGCATCTGTTAACGTTTTACACAATATAATATGCTTATATAAAAGCTTATAAACCATTTGATTAAGGGTGAAATAATAATTTACATGGGACTTTAACCGGTTTAATTTTGAAGTTACTAATATTGAATATAATAATTATTGAGAATATTATAAATATCCATTAATTATAAGAAAGGAAGCAATAAAGGTACAAAGTAAATGGATATTTGAGTGACAAATAAAATAAATTAGTGTAAAATAAATTTATCAATAGAAAATATAATTAATAAGAAAGGAATGAACAAATATGTGGTGGATTTTAATAATAATTATAATTGTTTTGACGGTATTGTGGGCTATTTCAGTATATAACAAACTAATATCTCAGAGAGAGTTTGTAAGAAACTCAATGGGAAATATCGCAGCTCAAATTGAGTCAAGATGGGATGCTGTACAGAGCTTAATAGATGCAGCAAAGAAATATTCTTCTCATGAATCGGAGACATTAACGGGAATAACAGCTATGAGGGCAAAAGTAGATCGAACATCAGACCCTACGACTGTTGAGAAAGATGATAACCTTTTTAAACAAGCTATGAATCAAATTAATGTAGTAGCTGAAAATTATCCAGATTTAAAAGCAGACAGAGTATATATTCAGGCAATGGAAGGCGTTGACAAATACGAAAATAACGTTCGTCAAGCACGCATGGTTTATAATGATACAGTAACTAAACTTAACCGCCAAATTCAACAATTTCCTTCCTCTATTGTTGCTGGAATGTTTGGGTTTAGTCAGGAAGCTTACTTCCAAAGCTCTAGTGATAAAACGGATATGCCACAATGGTAAAATTTAAAAAACTTGGACGGATTTTAGTGTTTACATTTTTATTATTTGCATTTACTTCACCAGAGAATGTCTTAGCACAAAATAGAATTGAATCCATCCAGATAGAGGCACATATTCAAGAAAATGGTTCGGCTATAATAAGAGATCATCGTATATTTTATGCTGAGGAAGGCACTGAACACTATATATCTTTAGGTAATTTAGGGGATTCTGAGTTGGTAGCATTTACCGTATATGATGAAAACAACGCACCTTTGGAAAATGTTGGCGAATGGGACATAAATGCGTCATTTTCCGAAAAAACAGGTAAATACGGGATAAATTACGTAGGTAATGAGATTGAGCTATGCTTTGGATTAGGTGAATACGGCAGAAGAGAATTTACAATAGAATATGAAATCACAAATTTTATTTCTAATTTAGCCGATGACCACCAAAGATTTTATTGGCAATTTATTAATACAGATATGGATCCGATTCAAGATATTCAGATAAAAGTTCTATCTGATATGTCATATGAGTTTGTTTATCCGGAATCTCGATTTTGGGCATTTGGACATAAAGGAGGAACAACAGAAATTACAGCAGATTCTTTGATTATGAGAAGTGGAGACTATTTTGATCAAAGTGACTATGTGGTTTTGCTAGGTATTTTTGAAGGCTCACCATTTGCCACAAACCATCAAAGTAGTGAAACAAGCGAAGAATTAATCCAAATGGCTATGGGTGGTGCTGAGTTAGACGGATACGATTATGAAGATTATACAGAGGGTAGGATACCAAGTAAAGAAGGATCATATGAAGAAAATATTTATACACCTGGTTATTCAAATAGTTCATTTAATTTAATTTCTGTATTATTTAGATTCTTTATACCCTTTACTATTGTGGGAATATTTTTATCCAGCAGAAGAAATAACATAAAGCCTAAGAGTGATAAGTTCAAACCAACTACTACAGATAGCTACTATAGAGAAGTTCCTTATGAAGACCATTTTATTAATACGCAGTATTTTGCAAATTCGGAAGTTTCAAACTGGATTTCTGCCTTCATATTAAAGTGGATGTCAGAAGGGTGGTTACAAGATCAAGTAGAAGAAGTTGGATTAATTTTTAAGCGGGATAAACTTGCACTTAAAATTATACCAGGCTTGGAGTTACATGACAATGAATTGGAGAATAGATTGTGGGATATGGTAGTCGAGGCAGCAGGTGAAGACCAGATTCTTTCCGAAAAAGAATTTAATCGTTATGTCAGTCGAAATATTAGCAGCTTCAATGATTTGACAAATTCTATAAAAGACCAATCAGAAGAAACCATGATAAGAGAAGGTTACCTCGAAGAGTTTACCGAGAAGGTTTTAAAATTCTTTACACGAAGAGTACTTACTATCACTCAAAAAGGACAAATCTTAGGTGATAATATCTTTGGATTTAAAAACTATCTGAAAGACTTTTCATTGCTTGAAGAACGAGGAGTATCTCATGTGGTATTATGGCAAGAATTAATGATATGGGCTGCCTACATGGGAATTGCTGAAGAAGTTTATGACCAGTTAAAGATTGTCAATCCAAACATTGATTACGAAATGCCTTATAATGCACGAACAATAATAATGACTAATAGCTTTGCACATGCTATTCAATCAACTCAAACTAATGCAAATACTTCATCAACTTCATCTAGCTTTAGCGGTGGAGGAGGCGGAACATTCGGAGGTGGCGGCGGAGGTTCCTTTGGTGGAGGCTCTGGCGGTGGAACTAGATAAAACAATATTAACGTAGAAAAAGAAAAGTTAGAGCAAGTAGGGTATCCTCCAAGATTAACAGATTGATATTAGTTGAACTTGGAGGGTATTTTAATATCTCATTATTAAAAAAACTCCTTTATAGTGGTGATAAAAAATAATAGGCATATTTTTCTGGGTAAGAACTTTATCGTGCTGCAAATAAACATGTTAATATATCTTGTAATTTTACAACATATAAATTATAATTTTGTTAAAGGAGATGATTACTATGCCAAATATTAAACCAGTTTCAGATTTGCGAAATTACACAGAAGTACTTAATGAAGTTAAGGAAGGTAACCCTGTATATCTAACAAGAAATGGTAGAGGTGAATATGCAATTGTAAAAATATCAGAATTAGAAAAATTAAAGGCTACAATTAATTTATTAGCCGATATTGAGGAAGGGGAAAAGGCGGCACGAGAGAAAGGGTGGCTATCAGCTGATGATGTTGAAGCTATATTAGGATTATAAGTATGCTAAGGGTTGAGTATTCTCCACAAGTTTTAGAAGATTTGAAACTTCTTCGGGAATATTTAGCATCTAACTGGGGAGAAAATGTTGCAAAAAAAATCTTATATAAAATTACACTCGATATTAAAAGGTTAGAAATGTTTCCTGTATCAGGAGTTAATCTTGGAAAGATTATTGATATTCCAACGGACTATAGATATTTATTTGTAGCAAAAAATTATGTGTTTTATCGTTTAGAACCAGAGAGAGTTCTAATAGTCCGTGTTCTAAATGAAAAAAGGAATTATCTTCAACATTTATTCGGAATTAGTTCAAACTCGGATGAAGTATATAATGATTGAGGAGTTTACTCTTTCATTTACAATATAATATGACAGTCAAAATCATAAAAGAAACAGAGAGAATATAAATGAGAAAAATAACTGTAGAAAACATAGACATAGATTTAGTTATGAAGAAAATTAAAAATATACATTTAACTGTTTATCCTCCGGATGGCAGGGTAAGATTGGCAGTACCACTACAGATGGATGACGAGGCAGTAAAAACTTTTTTTATATCAAAATTACCTTGGATTAATAAGCAAATAAAAAAGTACAGTTCGTATGAACCTCAGCCTGTAAAACAATTTGCTTCCGGTGAAATTCATTACTTTTTAGGTGACGAATACATAATAAATATAATTGAAACAACCGGCAAACAGCATATAAAATTAAGTGATAATAAATTCATGGACATGTATGTCAAAAAAGACAGCACGGTTGAAAAGCGAGAGAAAATTTTAACAGAATTCTATCGACAGATGCTAAAAGATATTATACCCTCATATATTGAAAAATGGGAAAGCATTATGGGGGTTAAAGTTAATGAGTTCGGTGTTAAGAATATGAAAACCAAGTGGGGAACATGCAATGTCAGAAATAAAAGAATTTGGATAAATCTTGAGCTTGCAAAGAAAAATCCAAAATTATTGGAATACATTATTGTTCATGAGATGGTACATCTTCTTGAAAAAAGTCATAACCAAGTATTTAAGAATTATATGAATAAGTTTTTACCTGACTGGAAAAGTATTAAGGATGAACTGAATGGGTTGACCATTAATATCAACAAGTGATAACATTAAGATAAAAGATGAGATACTTCGATATCGCTCAGTATGACATAGTGCTCAATATGTCAAAGGCTCAGATTGACTAAAAGGAGAGATTTATGGATTTGTACAATACACTGTTAAATAATTTACCTAATGAATTTTCGACAAAAATATTATATTACATAATTATCTCTGTAATTTTATTATTTGCATGCACTATAGTAAACTTTATATCAAAACGTATAGTATTAAAAATAGTAACTGTAATTGTTAGCAGGAATAATTTCAAGTGGGATGACATTATGCTTGAAAACAAAGTATTTCACAGATTGTCCCTTTTAATTCCGGGTATGTTGATTTATGCATTTGCCGAATTTTACAATGAATATGATTTTATTGTGCGTAAAATTGCAGCCATATATATTTTAATTGTAACAACTATTATTTTTAAATCATTGCTTGAATCTTTGGACAACATTTACAGACAAAATCCTGTTTCTAAGGAAAGACCGATTAAAGGTTTGCTTCAGATAATTGAAATTGCCATTTATATTATAATAGGAATAGCAATTATTTCAATGTTAATAAACCAAAATCCTATATATTTATTAAGCGGAATTGGTGCAGTTACAGCTGTTGTTACATTGATATTTAAAGATATAATAATCGGTTTTGTTTCAGGAATTCAGCTTGCTTGGAATGATATGTTAAGAATCGGTGATTGGGTTGAAATGCCTAAATACGGTGCTGATGGCGATGTATTGGATATTTCGTTATATTCTGTTAAAATTCAAAACTGGGATAAAACTATATCAACAATACCTACATCGGCCTTCATTACGGATTCCTTTAAAAACTGGAGGGGAATGAAGGATTTTGGAGCAAGAAGGGTTAAAAGGTCTGTCTTAATTGATATTAATACTGTTAAGTTATGCTCTGATGAAATGATTGAGAAGTTCAAGAAAATAGAGTTTATAGGTGAATATATAGAAGAAAGAACTAAGGAAATAGAAAATTACAACAAAGATAATAATATAAATACTGATATGGCTATAAACGGAAGACAATTAACTAATTTGGGTGTCTTTAGAGTATACTTGACAAATTTTATCAAGAATAGGATAAATATTCTGCCGGGAAGTACCACCATGGTTAGACAATTAGCTCCTGGTGAAAATGGCATACCAATTGAACTGTATTTATTTATTGCTGATACAGTGTGGGCTAACTATGAAGCAATACAGGCAGATATATTTGATCATATATTAGCGGTAATTGAATTTTTTGACCTGAAAATATTTCAGCATCCAACAGGTAATGATATAAAGCAATTAAAGTGAAATAAAATCCGGCATTTAGCCGGATTTTTTGCGTATAGTTCAGGATGTTTTTTTAAAAAATGACACGAAAAAACTTAATTAATATATTGACAATCATCTATGTAACTCATATAATTGAAATATAGATGATTATCAATATATAATAAAGGGGATTATTATGGTTGTATTCAGTTGGTTAAACAGACAACTCCTCAAAATGGAGTGGCTTTTTGAATTAATTAGACTTTTAGTTGAAAAAGTTTTTGGATTAAGTATAGAAGAACGTTTAGGTGGAAGTATACATTTTTTTATTTATGATGTTATAAAAATTTTTATATTGCTTTCAGTGCTTATTTTTACAATTTCATATATTCAAAGTTATTTTCCGCCTGAAAGAACAAAGAAAATTTTAGGAAAAATAAACGGCATACCTGCTAATATTTTAGCTGCATTACTCGGAACAATAACTCCATTTTGTTCCTGTTCATCAATTCCATTATTTATAGGTTTTACAAGTGCAGGTCTGCCTCTTGGTGTTACATTTTCATTTTTAATATCTTCACCATTGGTTGACTTGGCTTCCATACTTTTGTTAGCAAGTATATTTAATTGGAAAATAGCAATTGCATATGTGGTGGTAGGTTTACTTCTTGCAGTTGTTTCAGGTACAATAATAAGCAAATTAAACCTAACAAAATATGTTGAAGAATACGTATATGGCAATAAAGCTCTTGATATGGAGCAAGAAGAAATGACTGTAAATGACAGATTAGAATTTTCTAAAAATCAAGTTTTAGATATTATTAAGAAAGTTTGGAAATATGTTCTT
>CAZCTI010000007.1:0-30495 GCA_964501385.1 uncultured Clostridia bacterium | reverse complement strand
TAATATATTTGGGGACATTCCTCTAAGCCTACCCCAAGGGCTATCCCTACTTAGAGGTGTGTCCCATACCTATAAAGACTATCATTACCTTAGAGGTGAGTCCCCATACAATTATAGGAGGATAAAATTAATGAGCGAAAAGCTAAGACCTGCCTGGGTCGAAGTAAATAGGGAAAAAGCTATTCATAACCTTTTAGAAGTAAGGCGAGCCGTAGGATCTGACAGAAAAATATGTGCGGTAGTTAAAGCAGACAGTTATGGAATGGGTTCATTGGAGTTATCTAAAATGTATCTTGAAAATGGCGTAGATATGTTTGCTGTGGCAGTAATCGGAGAAGCTTTTGAGCTAAGAGAAGAAATAAAACAAAAAGACATACTTGTGCTTGGTTTTACATCAGAAGAATTTTATGACGACGCAATAGAAAATAACATTATACTAACAATTTATAATTATGATCATGCCGTTAAATTAAATGAAGCGGCAAAAAGGCTTCACAAAAATGCAAAAATTCACATCAAAGTTGAAACAGGCATGAACAGGTTAGGTTTTTTGCCAACAGAAGATAATGCCGATAAGGTAGCTGCAATTGCAAAATTGGAGAATATCAAAATTGAAGGAGCTTATTCACATCATGCCAAAGCAGATGAAAGAGACAAAACAACTGCTCACATGCAAGCAGGAAGATTTATAAATTTTATGGAAATGCTTAATGAAAGAAATGTAGCTATTCCCATAAAACATATAGCAAACAGTGCCACTATAATAGAAATGCCTGAATATTATTTCGATATGGTAAGACCTGGCATAATTTTATCGGGTTTTTATCCTTCTGACGAAGTTGACACTAAAAAATATAAATTTAAAATATGTGTTACACTTAAGGCAAAGGTTGCAAATGTAAAAACTATTGATGCAGGTGAAGGTGTGGGATACGGACATTTGTACCGAGCTGATAAACCGGTAACAGTAGGTACTATTCCCTTAGGATATGCGGATGGGTACAGCAGGCTATTGTCAAACAAAGGCTACGTTGTAGTAAAAGGAGTTAAATGCCCAATATTAGGCAAAGTATGTATGGATCAATTTATGGTGGATTTATCCAATGTTGAAAATCCGCAAATTGGAGATGTAGCAATAGTTTACGGTGATGGAACAGATGGAGCAATGACAGCTGAGGATGTAGCAAATATGCGAGGAACAATCTCGTATGAAGTTCTAACAAATTTAGCAGTGAGAAGACTTCCAAAAATATACGTTTAAGGAGCTTATATGAACTTTGATTTAATTAAAAAAAATGATAATGAACTTTATCAATTCATGATGGAAGAAAAAGAAAGACAAAACATTAATATTGAATTAATAGCATCGGAAAATTTTGTATCTGAAACAGTTTTGCAGGCAATGGGAAGCCATTTGACAAATAAGTACGCAGAAGGTTATCCAGGCAAAAGATATTACGGCGGATGCGAATTTGTCGATAAGGTAGAAGACCTTGCAAGAGAAAGAGCTAAAATGATATTTGGAGCAGATCATGCCAATGTACAGCCTCATTCAGGCTCAAATGCTAACTTTGGTGTATACTTTGCTGTTTTAAAGCCCGGAGATAAAATATTGGGTATGGACTTATCTCATGGAGGTCATCTGACCCATGGAAGCCCTGTAAATATGTCAGGTTCTTATTTCAATGTTGTGTTTTACGGTGTTAACAAGGAAACTGAAACTATTGATTACGACCAGGTAAGAGAAATTGCCAAAAAAGAAAATCCTAAAATGATTGTTGCAGGAGCAAGTGCTTATCCAAGAATTATAGACTTTAAAGCATTTAGAGAAATAGCAGATGAAGTTGGTGCTTACTTTATGGTTGATATGGCTCATATTGCAGGATTGGTAGCTGCAGGGCTTCATCCTAACCCGGTAGAATACGCAGACTTTGTTACAACTACTACTCACAAAACCTTAAGGGGGCCAAGGGGCGGTATGATTTTATGCACACAAGAATTCGCACAAAAAATAGACAAAGCAATATTCCCGGGAACCCAAGGAGGTCCTTTGATGCATGTTATTGCTGCTAAGGCTGCTTGCTTTAAAGAAGTATTAGAAGATAATTTTATACTATATCAACAACAAGTGTTAAAAAATGCAAAAACATTATCAGAAGAATTGATGAATAAAGGGTTTAGAATTGTTTCAGGCGGTACTGACAATCATCTTATGTTAGTTGATGTAAGAAACAAGAATTTAACCGGCAAGGAAGCTGAAAAAATGCTTGATGAAATACATATTACAACGAATAAAAACACTATTCCATTTGATACTCAAAGTCCGTTTGTTACCAGCGGCTTAAGAATAGGAACTCCTGCGGTTACCACAAAAGGAATGAAGGAAGCTGAAATGATTGAGCTTGCAGATATTATAAATTCAGCTCTTTCCAAAAAAGAACAAGAATCTGCATTAAAAGAACGCGTATTTAAGTTAACTTCAAAATTCAATAAAGAATAAAATATGCAACCCGCTAATATACTATATTCGCGGGTTGTATTTATGACCTGACACCTGTGTACCCATCCTGAGCAATCGTTAAATATAATATGCTTTGTATATTTATTTTAGATACACATTAATAGAAATGTACGTAAATTTGTAGAATCTTGTAGTTATGACGCGGAAAATATTCTTGCAAAAAAATGTTTTCGGTGTTATAATCATAGAAATTTTATTATAATAAGGAGAAGTTTATGAAAAGAATATTAGCTTTATTAATGAGTATGTTAATGGTTCTTACTTTGTTTACAGCTTGTGCACAAAAGGGTCCGGCTGCACCTTCCAATGCAGATGTTATAAAAATAGGTGTATTTGAACCTCTGACAGGTGAAAACGGCGGTGGTGGACTTCAGGAATTAGGCGGCATTCAATATGCAAACAAAATGTACCCTGAAGTATTAGGCAAAAAAATTGAGTTGGTTGTAGTAGACAACAAAAGTGATAAAGGTGAGGCAACTACAGCAGTAACAAGACTTATTGAACAAGAAAAAGTTGTAGCTATAATCGGCTCCTACGGTTCAGGTGTATCTATTGCAGCAGGAGATATTATTAAAAATGCAAAGATTCCTGCAATGGGTGCTTCTTGTACAAATCCTATGGTTACACAGGGCAATGAATTCTATTTCCGTGCTTGCTTCCTTGACCCGTTCCAAGGTAGAGTAATGGCTAATTATGCAATACAAAAGGGAGCAAAGACAGCAGCAGTTATTATGCAAAACGGAGATGACTACTCAGTAGGTCTAGGAAACTTCTTTATAAACGCTTTTAAAGAATTAACAGGAGATGAAAACAGTATAGTTGATGTTTCAGAATTCCAGGTAAATGAATCTGACTTTAATGCAATTCTTACAAATGTAAAGGCTAAAAATCCTGACGTAATATTTGCACCAAGTTCTGCAACTTCAGCTCCATTAATAATTAAACAAGCAAGAGCTCTTGGAATCAAAAGCTTGATAATGGGCGGAGATACATGGGAAAATCCTTCTCTTATAGAAGTTGCCGGTTCAGATGCCGATGGTATAGTTCTTTCAACATTCTTTGATGAAAATGATCCTGCTACTGAAGAAGCAAGAGTATTTGTTGAAGGATACAAAAAAGAATTGGCAGGCAAAGAGCCTATTATACCTGCAGTTGCAGCATTAGGATATGATGCATACCTGTTGGTAAGAGATGCTATTGAAAGAGCAGGCTCAACAGATGGCGTTGCTATAAGAGATGCTTTAAATGCTACAAAAGATTTTGAAGGTGTTACAGGAGTTATCAACTTCACAGAAGAAGGAGATGCCGACAAAAACATAGCTGTTATTAAGACTGTTGATAAGGGACAATTCGTATACATTGATACAGTTGAAGTAAAATAATCAATTTATAATGTTAGGGCGAACTGTTCGTTCGCCCTTTTGCAGTTTTAACTGAGTTGGAGGAAAAATTATGACTATTGAAATTTTCATGCAGCAGCTTGCCAACGGCATTTCTATCGGAAGTCTATATGCCCTTTTGGCAATAGGATACACTATGGTTTATGGAATTTTAAGACTTATTAATTTTGCTCATGGCGATATTTTTATGATGGCAGCTTATTTCATGGTTTTTGGCATCGTTAATTTCAGTTTGCCCTGGTACATTGCAATAGTAGTTGTAATAGCAGCTACTGTCTTGCTTGGCATACTGCTTGAAAAAACAGCGTATAGGCCATTGAGAGATGCTCCTCGTATGTCAATTATGATATCCGCCATAGGTGCATCATTTCTTTTGGAAAATTTAGCAACTTATTTATTTACAGGTGTTCCTAAGGGATTTCCTGACATTAAAGTATTAACTAAGGCAGTGAATTTGGGAGGTATTTCATTGTCTTTAGCTACAATAATAACTCCTTTTGTTACGATTATTTTATTATATGTTGTGCTCTACATTACAAATAAAACTAAAATCGGTATGGCAATGAGAGCAGTATCAAAGGATTTTGAAACAGCTCGTCTGATGGGAATAAATATAAACAGAGTAATATCTACGACTTTTATAATAGGCTCATCATTAGCAGCAATCGGTGCAATGCTTTGGGGCTCTAAGTATCCTTCTGTATTCCCTTTGATGGGTGTTATGCCGGGACTAAAATGCTTTATAGCTGCAGTTTTAGGAGGTATCGGCAATACTACAGGTGCTGTTCTTGGAGGATTTATACTTGGAATGGCTGAAATTATGCTTATCACATTTCTGCCATCACTTACAGGATACAGAGATGCAATTGCATTTATAATATTAATCATTGTATTGTTGGTTAAACCTACAGGACTTCTTGGAGAGAAGGTGACGGATAAGGTATGATGGATAAACTGAATGATAAAAAGAATAAATTATATTTGAATATTTTGCTTATAGCTATATTTGCAGTAATAATAATACTTTTGGATACAAAGCAAATTGGCGATGATTATATAAGACGTGTATTAAATTTATCTGCAATTTATACAATAGTAAGTGTTTCAATGAATTTGGTAAATGGTTTTACAGGGCTATTTTCATTGGGGCAGGCAGGTTTTATGGCAATAGGTGCATATACAGTGGCAATATTAACTGTACCTTTAGCTGAAAGAGCTAAAATATTTTATATTATTCCTCAAAATCCTGTTTTAGCACAAATCGAACTACCCTTTGTTGCAGCACTTATACTTGGGGGGCTTTTAGCAGCTTTGGTTGCAATATTGATAGGTGTTCCGGTTCTAAGGTTAAAAAGTGACTATTTGGCTATAGCAACCTTAGGTGTTTCAGAAATAATTCGTATTGTTTTCACAAATGCAAAAACTATTACAAATGGAGCATTAGGAATCAAAAGTATTCCCCCTATGCCAACCATGTGGGTTTTCTTCGGTGTTGCTATACTCTCGGTAGCATTAATAACACTTTTGATAAATTCAAGCTATGGGCGTGCTTTTAAAGCAATTAGGGAGGATGAAACAGCTGCAGAAGCTATGGGTATTAATTTATTTAAGCATAAAGTTATGTCATTTGCCATAGGTGCATTTTTTGCCGGAATAGGCGGAGGACTTTTAGCTTCACTGTTAGCTACGGTAGATCCTAAACAATTTTATTTTACTGTTACCTATAACTTCTTATTGATTATAGTTTTAGGAGGAATGGGAAGTATATCAGGTACGGTTATTGCATCCTTTGTTGTTACTGCAGGCTTAGAGGTATTAAGATTCTTTGATGATTCTCTTACATTGTTTGGAGTTAAGATACCGATATTCCGCCCGGGATTTAGAATGGTTATATTCTCAATTTTATTAATGATTTTAGTGCTGTTCTTCAGAAACGGTCTTTTAGGGCAGAAGGAACTGTCTTGGAAATTGGTTTTTGACTGGTTTAACAGAAAAAAATCGAACAAGAAGTCCGATAAAGGAGGTATGGCACAATGAGCATACTAAAGATTAATAATGTAACAATGCAATTTGGCGGAGTTACTGCTGTCAATAACCTTGATATTGAAGTTCAGGAAGGAAAAATAGAAGCATTGATAGGCCCGAACGGTGCAGGTAAAACAACCGCCTTCAATGTTATTACAGGCGTGTATTCTCCCACAAAAGGAAATGTTGTTTATAAAGGTGAGAACATTACAGGACTTACACCTGACAAAATAACTAAAAAAGGTATTGCAAGAACATTTCAAAATATCAGATTATTTAAAAACTTAACAGTACTTGATAATATATTAATTGCCAATCATTTAAGATTAAACAGCAATTTCATATCATGCACTCTAAGGCTTCCTTGGGCTAATAAGGAAGAAAAACATATGCGTGAAAAATCGGAAATGCTGTTAGATAAATTAGGATTGTTGGGATTAAAAAATGAAATAGCACATTCCCTGCCCTATGGAGAGCAAAGAAAATTGGAAATCGCAAGAGCCCTTGCTACCGATGCTAGACTTTTGCTTTTAGATGAACCGGCTGCAGGCATGAATCCTTCTGAAACTATGGAATTATCTTCATTTATTCATACCATAAGAGACGAGTTTAAGCTTACGATTTTTATGATTGAGCATCATATGGACTTGGTTATGGAAATTTCAGAAAAAATTTATGTTTTAGATTTCGGTCAGCTTATAGCACAAGGCACTGCTAACGAAATCAAAAATAACCAAAGAGTTATAGAAGCTTATTTGGGGGTGGAAAAAGATGCTTAAAATCAACGATTTACACGTAAATTACGGAGGAATTTCAGCTGTTAAGGGTATAAGCATCCATGTTCCGGAAAAATCTATTGTAACCTTAATAGGAGCCAATGGAGCAGGCAAAAGTACAACCTTAAGAACTATTGCAGGACTTGTTAAAGCAAGCAATGGGCAAATTGTTTTTCAAGGAGATAATATACTTGGCAAGGATACAATAGATATTGTGGCAAAGGGTATTACCTTAGTACCGGAAGGAAGACGTGTTTTTGCAAATTTAACTGTATTGGAGAATCTAAAAATAGGTGCATACCTAAGAAATGATAATATCGAAGAAGATGTAAAAAGAGTGTATGATCTTTTTCCAAGACTTAAAGAAAGAGCATGGCAATTAGCCGGCACATTGTCAGGTGGAGAGCAGCAAATGTTAGCTGTAGGAAGAGCACTTATGGCAAGACCAAAGCTTATAATGATGGATGAACCTTCCTTAGGTTTAGCTCCCTTAATAGTAAATAATATATTTGAAATAATACAAGAAATAAACAAACAAGGAACTACGATTTTGTTAATTGAGCAAAATGCCAACAAGGCACTGAAAGTTGCAGATTACGGCTATGTTTTGGAAACAGGCAACATAACAATGGAAGGCAAAGGAATTGAGCTTCTTAAAAATGAAAAAATAATTGAAGCATATTTAGGAACTTCAAAAAAATAAAAGATGCAGCTTTGCTTTCATAGAATGATAACGAAGAATCTCATTGGGACAGTGGTGAGTAATTATCTGTAACACGATGGTGGGACAGTAATGTGCTCCCCACTGTCCCACTTTATATCAATAATTGTATCAACGAGCCGAATAATACTGAAATTATATAAATGTACACTATAATTTTAATATTTTCTTTAATATTATGATTTACTCTGAATAATACCAACACTCCTACCCCTGCCCCGGTAGAAAGTCCTGCAATTACAGAGCCAAAGCTTAAACTGCCTTCAATAAACAATTGAGTGAGAATAATAGAAGCTGCACAATTTGGTATTAATCCGATTATTCCCGCCAATGCCGGTTGCAAGACACTATCATTTAATAACACATTAGATAAATTGTCTTCACCTGCAAATGAAATTAAAATGTTTAAAAATAAATTAGTAAGCAATATAAATATAAATATATTAATTGTATGTTTCAAGGCAGGCTTCAATATTCCATGTTCGTCTTCACATCCGCAATCAGTGCACACGTGATGATGAATTACGTTAGCTAATTTTTCTTTACCGTTATTATCAAAAAAACCTTTAAACAAATAATCCGCCACAAGTCCTGCCATAACGGCAATTAACACTTTGATTGCAATTAACAGCATAATTGTATCTAAATTACCCGGGTTTGATAATAAAATAGGTATCGCTTCATCGGAGGTGGATATGAATACAGCAATTAATGTCCCCGCTGTAATAATTCTGCCCGCGTATAAATTTGAAGCAGCTACGGAAAACCCACACTGGGGAACACAACCAAGAACTGCACCTCCAACAACTCCAAACTTTCTTAATGCACTGACCAGTTTATCTGATGACTTATGTTCTATATATTCAATAATTAAATATGCTGCAAATAAAAACGGCAGCATTTTTGCTGAATCAATCAGCACATCTTCAATTAACTCCCACATAATTTCTCCTGTCGCAAATCTTAACATGATTATACATATATAACCATTTATTTGTCAACATCAATAATTAGGGACGGTTCTTTTTGATTGATAATCAATAAGAACCGTCCCTAAAACTTTGTTTTTACGTCTATTTATTAACTGCTTCCTTTAATGATTTACCTGCTTTAAACACCGGTGCTTTTGATGCTGGAATATCTATAGTTTCGCCAGGATTTCTTGGATTTCTTCCTTGTCTTTCTTTTCTGTCTCTAACTTCAAAAGTTCCAAACCCAACTAATTGTACTTTTCCGCCTGCTACCAGTTCTTCTTTTATTGTTTCCATAAATCCGTTTAATGCCTTTTCAGCATCTTTCTTAGTGAAACCAGTTTTTTCAGCAACGCTAGTTATTAAATCAGCTTTATTCATAAAAACCCTCCTTAAATAAAAATGTAATTTATTTATTTTATCTAAATTCCTATTGGAACTTTGATTCTTCCCATAACTCATCCATTTCTTTCAGAGTCATTTGTTTTAAATCTTTTGTAGAATTTTTCTCTATATACTCAAAACGATCAATAAACTTATTAATTGTTTTATTTAGAGCAATATCAGGATTAATCTTTTTAAATCTTGCGAAGTTAACAAGTGCAAATAACAAATCTCCAAACTCTTCCTCCATGTTTACAATGTTATCATTGTTATATTCTTCAATGAATTCCAAGAGTTCTTCTTTTATTTTAAGCACCGCCCCCCCTGCATCAGGCCAATCGAACCCAACATCAGCGGCTCTCTTTTGAATCTTGTAGCTCCTGCTTAATGGGGATAATGCCTTGGGAACATTTTTTAAATTATCAGTATATGTAGCTAAATTTTTCTCTTTAAGCTTTTTGTTTTCCCAGCTTTTTAATGCTTCTTCGGCATTATCAGCCTTTACATCACCAAACACATGAGGATGCCTAAAATACATTTTTTTACACAAATTATTTACAACATCATTAAAGTTGAAATAACCTTCTTCACTTCCAAGTTCAGAGTGAAATATAACTTGGAATAATAAATCACCAAGCTCCTCCACTAAATTGTCTATATCATCATTGTCTATTGCGTCCACAACCTCATATGCTTCTTCAATAACATTCTGCCTGATAGAATAATGATCTTGCTTTTTATCCCATGGGCATCCGTCAGGACCTCTCAATATTTTTACAATTCTTAGCAGATTATGAACATTATACACTCTTTCTTTTGAAATTTCAATAGGCAGAATGCAAAAATATGTTGAAAATCCATAATTTTTTTCTTGGTCAAGCATAAAAAGAGGTATTTCTTTAACATTTTCTCCCAAAACGTCAATAATTAAGATTTTTAAATCTTCAGGATATATTTCCATAAGTTTTATTTTAAGCTGCGAAGCAATATCCATATCATAAACTTGAGTTATAATATTAAAAGAATTTACATCAAATGAAAATTCATCTGCTTCAAGACAATCTAAAACTTTTATATTATTATAATCAGCATAACCTGAAAGTTTTAAACATTTATCAAGAAAACTCATTCCATCAATTATTATTGTATTTATTTCATTTTTATATTCATTTATCAGCTTTTTTGTTACAATATCACCATAATAAGGGCTTCCTGCAGTACAATAATTTATTTTCCCATATTGCTTTGATAGTTCAACAAGCTTGATAGTTATATTTTCGTAAACTTCATCAAAGTCTTCATATTTCTCAAAATAATTATCAAAACTTTTAATATCAATATTTTTTCTTAATTCATTAACAATTGGGTGCCGGTCTGTACGTGCAAATGTAGGTATTTTTTCAGAAAGTGCCTTATATGCTTTTACGGTTAAATCGTCAGAACCACCTGCACCCAACCCGATTATTTGAATAGTGTTCATTTTATTTCCTCACAAATTTCTTTAATTTTTCTCCTTTTGGTATTAGTTCAAGGTCTTCTTTTGTAATTGCTCCTGTTACAAATAAGCAAATTACATATACCGTTCCTGCTATTGCTATGGAGCCTAATGTTGCTAAGTTCTGACTTCCTATCAATGCCTTCAGAGCTTTGAAGGAAGCAGAAACCGTAACTGCCATGGCAGCTGAAGATAATAGTGTTCTTGATGAAACCTTTATTAGATCTATTTTAATTTTAGTTTTGTTAATATCACGCCAGTTTAAAAAAGCTACAACCACATATGCAACAGTAGTACTTATTGCTGCTCCCTTAATATTAATGTTTGGCATTCCAATCAGCATATAAGATAAAATCACTTTTATAACCAAACCCAAGGCTAAGTTCTTAACAGGGTGAAACTGTTTATTTATAGATTGAAGTATGGCCGTAAAAGCCTGAACCAATGTTAAGAAGATTACACCTATTGCTAGTATTTCCAACAGTGCACCGGAACTTGCATGCTTCGCCGGACCAATTGATGGATATAGCAATGCAATTATTGGCTCTGCTAACATAAATAAACCTATGCCTGAAGGAAGTCCTATGATTAAAGACATTTTTACGCCTGCATTTGCAGTTGATATTAATGCAGTTTTTTGTTTTTTTGTAAATGCATCAGTAATCGCAGGAACTAAACTCATAGCAACTGCTGTTGAAAATACCTGCGGAAAATTAATTAATGTCTGTGCTGTACCGCTCAATTCACCAAACATGTCTGTATATTCTTCTACAGTGTATCCGATTGCCGCAAGTCTATTTGAAACTATGAATGAATCCATGTTTCCCATAAGCGGTGCGATTGAAGCACCAATAGTTATAGGAACTGCAATATATAAAAGGTTTTTAACTATATACCATACAGGCTCTTTTTTATTATGATTTGATGAAGCAATTTCTTCTTTTATTTTCCTTCTGCTGAAGAAAAACATTAAATAAATTAATAAAAGAGCTGCAACTCCCCCTGCTGATGCACCAAAAGTTGCTCCTGCAGCAGCTTCCTCTAAACCTCTTCCAACCAATGCATATGCCAAATATAAACCTACTGCAACTCTGAATATTTGCTCTATCAACTGAGACAAAGCAATTGGTGTCATATTTTGAGTGCCTTGGAAAAATCCTCTGTATGCAGATAACAAAGGTACTGCAAACAATGCTGGAACCAATGCTATCATGGAATAGAAAGAGCCGGGATAACCTAAAAATGTAACAAGATTACGTGCAAATATAAGCACAAAAACGGATGATATAAGTCCGATTAAAAATAATCCCCATCTTGATATTTTGTATACTTGGTATGCTCCCTCATAATTGCTAAGAGCTCTTCTTTCTGAAACCATCTTTGCAATAGCTGTAGGGAATCCTGACAAGGACACAACCAATAAAAGATTATATATATTATAGGCAGGCTGATAATAACCTATTCCTTCCGTACCTATTAAATTTGTAAGAGGTATTCTGTATATTGCCCCCAATATTTTTACAAATAACCCTGCAACTCCTAATATTGCAGCACCTTTAATAAAATTTTCCTTAGACATATTTCTTCCTTTCTTATGATTAATATATAATTGGGGACATTCCTCTTACCTTCGAAGACTATCCCTAAAATACAGGTGTGTCCACATACCTTTATGCTGAAATTCAGTTTATCACAGATTATAATTGTTTTAAAGAGAAAATTGCGATTCCATACTTATATTTTTGTGGTATAATTTAATTAAGAATAATGAAGGCTGTACAATTCGGGGACATTCCTCTTACCCCATAGGATATCCCTATACTAGAGGTGTGTCGCCATACAGATTAAGGAGTATTTGATGGAAAGTCTGAAGGGAACTATTGTTGAAACTATATTTAGAAACAATGAAAATGGATACACGGTTGCTTTGTTAGAATCAAAAAATGAATTAATTACCATAACGGGGATTTTTAGTACTGATGTAACCGGTGAAAATATTGAAGTATATGGAAAAAAAGTAAAACATCCAAAATATGGCGATCAATTTCAAGTAGAAATATATAATTCCGTACTTCCTACAGGCTTAGAGCAAATTGAAAATTATTTGTCCTCTGGCTTAATAAAGGGTATTGGAAAATTTACGGCAAAAAAATTAGTTGAAGCATTTAAGGAAAATACATTTGGCATTATACAGAATAATCCTTTTAAACTAACCGAAATTGAAGGCATTGGCGAAAAAAAGGCAGACATGATAGCAAAAAGCTTTGCAGAACAGGCAGATATAAAAGAAATTATGATGTTTTTGCAAAGTAACAATATAAGCACTAACTACAGCATAAGAATTTATAAAGAATACGGCAAAAACACAATTGCTGTAATAAAAGAAAATCCCTACAGACTATCCGAAGATATATACGGCATCGGATTTAAGTTAGCGGACAAAATAGCATCCTCCTTAGGTGTGGAAAAAGACTCACCTTACAGAATATCATCCGGAGTTAAATATATATTATCAGAATATGCATCAAGAGGCCATTCTTATGTACCCTACAGTATATTAGTAAACAGCTCTGCTTCACTTTTGGAAACAAATTTTGAAATTATAGAAGATGAAATAAGAAATATGGCTTTTACTGATAAAATACATATTGAAACAATTAATTCAGAATCCGTAGTATATTATCTTCCCTACCATACTGCAGAAGTAAATGTATGCAAAGGTTTAATAAATTTAGCAAGAATGGATTTTAATATTTCAGAGGAAGAGGTGCTTAGTTATTTAAAATTATTTGAACATGACTCCATTTCTCTGACAGAAATGCAAAATGAGGCGATAGTACAGTCTATAATAAACGGAGCAACAGTGATAACCGGAGGACCGGGAACGGGCAAAACAACAATTATATTATCAATTATTAAAATATTAGAATCAATGAATAAAAAAGTTCTTCTTTGTGCTCCAACAGGAAGAGCAGCTAAACGCATAACTGAATCCACCGGGAGAGAAGCAAAAACAATTCATCGTATGTTGGAATATGCATATGGAGAAGATGACAGCAATTTAACGTTTAATAAAAATGAAAATTCTCCCTTAGATTGTCATGCAGTAATAGTAGATGAAATGTCCATGGTTGATATTCTACTTATGAACAATTTGCTGAAAGCTTTAAAAAAGGGAACCAAACTTATAATGGTGGGAGACGTAGACCAATTACCATCTGTTGGGGCAGGCAATGTTTTGTCTGATATAATTAAAAGCAATACTATAAAAACAATAAGGCTTGATATGATATTCCGACAGTCTAAAGGAAGCATGATTGTTCAAAACGCTCATGCGATTAATAAGGGCACAATGCCTGTATTAAACAAAAAGGATTCAGATTTTTATTTTATGAGACAAAGCAATAACAGAGATATAGCTGAGCTGATAGTAGATTTGTATAAAGACCGTCTGCCGTCAAAATATAATCTTAATCCATTGAAAGATATTCAGGTTCTTTCTCCCATGAAAAAAGGTGATGTGGGTGTTATAGAGCTTAACAGAAAAATTCAAGCAGCTGTTAACCCCCCCTCCAAGTCAAAAAATGAGAAGGTATTTGGAAAATATACATTCCGTGTTGGTGACAAGGTAATGCAAGTAAAAAATAATTACCAAGCTGAATGGAAGTTAACTGATAATAAATTAGCTACAGGAGAAGGAATATATAACGGTGATATAGGTGTTATATTATTTATTGATGAAATAGAACAAGAAGTATTTGTACAATTTGATGATGAAAAGGAAGTGGTGTATTCGTTCAGTCAATTAGACGAATTAATACTTGCATATGCTACAACAGTGCACAAAAGTCAAGGAAGCGAATTTCCCGTTATAATTATGCCCATGGTATGGGGACCTCCTATGCTTCTTACACGAAATTTATTTTATACGGCCATAACAAGAGCAAAGCAATTGGTAGTGTTAGTGGGACAGGAAAAATACATGGAGGAAATGATTGAAAACACTAAAATAGATAAGCGTTTCTCAGCCCTTGATTACAGACTAAGAAATGCAGTTGAAACATATAGGCTTCTCACAGAAATATGATTTAACTGTCATCCTGAGCGACAGCGAAGGATCTCACAGTACGGGGACATTCCTCTTACCTCAAAGACTATCCCCATAACAGAGGTGTGTACCCCTTCATTTCTGAGATTCTTCGGGCTAAAGCCCTCAGAATGACATGACATTATGTTTATTATTGCAATGACGAAGGCAGAGCCCTCGAGATGAAGTAACTGATATCAATGGCAAATTACACTAATTGGTGAACAAAATGCAAGATTATTTTGATTCTTTTTTAGAGCTTTTGTATCCTGAAAAAAACACTTGTTTTATATGTAATATTTATGATGAATCAATAAATGACAGGTATATTTGTGCGGATTGCGAAAAGAAGCTTAAAAAAATCGAACCACCTGTCTGTATTAAATGTTCTAAGCCCATCAATTATGATTCATCTAATTTTCTATGTCCTGACTGCAATGTATACGACAGAAGTTTTGAAATATCAAAATCACCCTTTTTATATGAGGGAATTATAAAGGATAGTATTTATAGCTTTAAATATTACAACAAAACATACTTTTACAAATTTTTCGGCAACCTCTTGTTAAATTACATGAGCAATAATGATTATACAAATTTTGATTACATTGTCTCTGTCCCGTTGCATAAGTCTAAATTACGCACACGAGGCTACAATCAGTCAGAATTGATTGCAAAATATCTTTCCGATAAACTATTCATTCCTTATGCAGATGTTCTTAAAAGAACTAAAAAAACCACCAAGCAAAGTCAGCAAAGCAAAGAAGACAGGAGAAAAAACATGAAGGGAGCATTTGTAATAAAATATCCTAATAAAAATCGGCAAATAAAAAACAGCAATGTGCTGTTGGTTGATGATGTATATACAACGGGCTCCACTGCTGATGAATGCTCCAAAACACTTTTAGATTTTAGTGTATCAAAAGTTTATGTAATTACAATCGCTAGATGATAACATTTGTCGTCCTGAGCGATAGCGAAGGATCTCATATTAAATTCTGAGATTCTTCACCTACGGTTCAGAATGACACGCTGCTTCACAGATTATTCATAGCAATGACACTGACGTGATGTTTATTCATAACAATGACATTCAGATTAGGGTTATTCGCAGCAGTGATACTTACATGTATTCTCATCAATGGCATAGAGTGGTCAACTAAGATACGTCCCCACTGTCCCAGATGCTTTTTTCGGTTATTATCATGTCCATTTTAATGTCGTGTTCTTCTGTGGGTATCAACTCAAATACTTGAAATTCGTGGGCAACAGCTATCTTTACGGCAGATGGCTTTAGTTTTATTAAAATCTTGTCATAATATCCCTTGCCAAATCCTATCCTGTTTAATTGTTTATCAAATACAACTCCCGGAACTATAACCAAATCAATTTCTTCAGGGTCTACAGGCATAATGCTTACCGGTTCATAATATCCGAAAGAATTAAGCTTTAAATCTGCCTGCTTTGTTATTTCAGAAGGAATCAATTCAGTATTTATTGTATCAGTATAAGGTATTACAACACGTTTTTTCTCAGACAACATACGTTTAATAAGTTGTGATGTCATTACTTCCTTGTTAAAATCCATGTATATAAAAACAACCTTGCTTTGTTTGTAAATATCTGTATTAACAATTTTATCAATTATTATGCTGCTGTTTTTTTCTACATTTTCTATGGACATACTGTTTCTAATATTGAGTACTCTTTTTCTTAATTCCTTTTTAGTTTCCATTTTTCACCTAAAAAAATATAGTAAATAAAAATCTGTACAATACATTAATAACAGGACCTATTATTCTTCCTATTCCTCTGAACACAATTAATAAAAGCATCAAAAATCTTAATTGATCATAATATTTGTAATAAAAATTCCAAACTTTAGCTCCTCCTATACTGCCCAATATATGGTGTCCGTCAAGAGGAGGTATTGGTATAAGATTAAATACCATCAAAACTAAATTAATATGGACTGTGCTGAGCAATACTTCAATTATTATTTGGTTCAATGAAGTATACGGTAAAAACATATCCGTTAATTTTAAAAACAGCATAAATAAAAATGCAACGGAAAAGTTTGCTAAAGGTCCTGCCAATGATACAATGGCATCATCTCTTCTTGGGTTCTTGAAATTCCTTGAATTTATCATTACAGGCTTAGCCCACCCAAATCCAAACAAAAGTAAACATAAAAAGCCCATTGGGTCTAAATGCATCATGGGATTTAAAGTTAAGCGTCCCTGTAAACGCGGGGTATTATCACCCATTTTATCTGCTGCTAATCCATGTGCAAATTCATGAATGGATATTCCCAACAATATTCCCGGTAGGAATAATAATTTATCTAACAAATAATCCATATGTCCCTCCTTGTATTAAACAATACAAGATATTGCTTAAGAATATCTTTATTCATTATTATTTTCTATATTTTTGTATACTATAGCTGTCTCCAGCCTTCTTCCTTTTATTTCAGTTACTGCAATCTTAAGACCATGTTCTTCTAACTCTAATGTGCTACCATCCTCAGGTATAATGCCCAAAATACCAAATACCAACCCTCCGAATGTATCAAAATCCTCATCGGGAAGTGGTACATTCAGTTCCTTGGAAACATCGTCCAAATATGCCGAGCCTTTAATTTTCCAGGTATTTTCTTCTATTTGTTCAATTTCAGCTTCTACAGGAGTTAAATAATCATCATCTAAATCACCTACAATTTGCTCCAATAAGTCATTCATTGTAATAACTCCGCTCATACCGCCATATTCGTCAAATACAACAGCAAAATGATTTCTGCTTTTCTTCATATTTTGGAACAAAACGTCGGTTCTAACTGTTTCAGGAACATAATAGGCAGGCTTTACAGCTTTTTTCATAATGTTTTCTCTGCTTTTGTCATGAATTCTAAAATAATCCTTCACATGCAATACACCTATTATATTGTCTGCACTTCCGTCACATACGGGATATATTGAGTGCCTGCTTTCAGCTATCTTAGTAGCCCACTCTTCTTCTGTTTCATCAAGCCAAAGTATATCTACTTCTGTTCTATGAGTCATTGCTTCTTCAGCAGTTTTATTGTCAAATTCAAAAACATTTTGAATCATTTCTTTTTCACTTTCATTAATTGAACCTTTTTCACTGCCCACATCAACCATCATACGAATATCTTCTTCCGTTACATGTTCATCTTCGGAGTTGGGGTCAATTCCTAAAAGTCTTAAAATACCATTTGTAGATGCAGTCAACATCCACACCACTGGAGCAAACAGCCTTGCAATCAAGTATAAAAGACCTGACATAAACAAAGCTAATTTTTCTGCATTTTTCATTGCGACTCTTTTGGGAACAAGTTCACCGAATACTAATGTAAAATATGACAGTATTAAGGTTATAATAATTACTGAAATAGTATTTAATGTATTGACAGGTACATTTAATCCCATGCTAATCAAAACTTCAGTTAATTTGCCTGCGAAGTTATCTGCCGCAAAGGCACTGCCAAAAAATCCCGCCAAAGTTATTCCGACCTGAATTACGGAAAGAAATTGCGAGGGCTGGTCAGTAAGCTTTAAAAGCTTAATAGCTCTTTTATCTCCTTCCTGTCCCATTTTTTCCATTCTGTTATCATTCATGGAAATTACTGCAATTTCTGCAGAAGCAAAAAGGGCATTAATAAAAATCAATATTATTTGTAAAACCAATGGACCCCATATCGAGCCTTCATCTAACAAAGTTAAATCCTCCTAAGTAAGCTAAATAATTACAAAAATAATAACATAGATATTTTACCCCGTCAATATTCATTTATGAATGCAA
This sequence comes from uncultured Clostridia bacterium, assembly GCA_964501385.1. Lineage (GTDB taxonomy): Bacteria > Bacillota > Clostridia > Tissierellales > Sedimentibacteraceae > Sedimentibacter. The sequence goes on along the minus strand of CAZCTI010000007.1, from coordinate 12,293 downwards.
ATTTTTTCAAATAACCATTGATATAATTTAATATATATTGTAAAATTATTGTAATTCTAATGAAATGGAGGTAGATATGTTTTTTGTAGCTTTGATATTAGGGATAATTATAGGTTTTGCAAGAAGGGGAAAATTAAGTCGATTATCGTATAGTAATTTCAGTTTCAGACCTTTGATTTATATTGCTTCATTATTTTACATAGGTATTATTGTAATAAATTTAGGTCTTTATGATTATGACTCGTTTTTATATGCCGGATTTCTTTTAGGGTCAATGATTTTTACCGGATTATTCTTAATTGCAAATTTAAGTATAAAATTTATGTTTATTCCATTAATAGGTCTTGCCTTAAACTTGTTTTCATTCGTGGTTAACAAATTTAAGTTTCCCTTATCACCTGAAGCTGCTGCTCAAATATACGGAACAGAAATGTCTGAGCTTTTAAGCAAAGGCAAATTATTATTTTATACATCATCAGAAACTGCATCCTTAAGCTTTTTAGGAAATATAATTCCCATAGGAGATTGGTTTGTGGCAAGTATAGGTGATATAATTGCAGCATTTGGGGTAATGTTTATTGTGCAGAGCATTATGTCTGATAAATTCATACAAACAAGAAGCAAAATTACCTTCTCTAAAGATATATTCAGATAAGAAAAATGAGATTCTTCGGGCTAAAGCCCTCATACGTGATGGTAGACTCTCTTTTACCCCAAAGACTCTCATTTCATTTAAGGTGTGTGCCACTTCTAATGACAACATTAATTATATACCACAATTAGAGTAAGGCAAACATTTTTTAGTCAATTATTCCGCTTAATGGTTGATAAGGATTTACGTATGTATTATAAATACTTACAGCATAGTGCAAATGGGGACCTGTTGAAAAACCTGTAGTTCCCACGGTTCCGATTGTATCACCTTTTTTAACTTCATCACCCTTTTTCACATCAATTGTATGTAAATGGTAGTATGAAGTAAAAAGTCCCATTCCATGGTCTATTACAACTGTATTGCCGGGAGAAAGAAGTCCTTCCATGGCAAATGTCACTATTCCGTTATTTGGAGCCTTGATGGGTGTACCTGTGGGTGCTGCTAAATCAAGACCTGAGTGTCTTGATGAAGAAGGTTCATTATTCACATATCTTATTTCCGCAAAATCCGTTGTTAACTCTCCTTCAACAGGCATAATAAATGTGCCCTCCCAAAGCTTTTCACTTACAGATTGTGTTCTTGCAGGCTTTACAAGCTGAGCAAATTCATAAATTGCTGTATTATCATTATTTGTTTCATTCATTTCTTCACTGACTGTAAGATATTGTGTTTTAAAACTTTTATTTGCCACCGTTAATGTTTCTTCCACTGTATATTCATTTTCCATACCTTCATTCAAAACAGCAGTAACTTTATAATCTCCCGGCTGTGCATATAAGTCGATTGGAAATACATAATAATTTTTATCCTTATAAGAATAAATATCATTGTTAATTTTAACTGCATTGGTTGTTAATTTTACTGTTTCATTTTCATTAAGGTTTTCGACAGAAATCAACAAAATATTACCTGGGTAATTTTCTCTTGTAATTATGTTTATTTGTGCAGGTCTGTCAACTAAAGCACCAAATATCAATGTTTGATTGCCATAGGCACTTATTCCTTCCTTAAAGTGCCACTGACTGTGGCATTCAACGGTATATTCCCCGTCAACAGTTATATTATTTAATACTTGTTGGACGTTTTTGCCTGAATGAACTAAATTGTCTCCTGAATATACTTTTATTGATTGGCTGTCCGGAAGTTTTTCATATACAATATCAACACCCTGTGATACGGGTACTTTATTTGTCTTTTCATATTTCCCCTGTAATCTTCCTATTTTATTTACAAAATGTCCTTCAATATTTTTGCTGGTCCAATTATATTCTATATCAGGACTAAATTTTTTCCCGTTTACATCTACATAAGAATTATGGATTGTTGCATCAACATATATGTATGAAAAAGCATCACTTAAAAAAAGCCCTTTTGCAGCATTATCTTTAATCTTATATAAATTATCGCCTTGAGCAAGATATGCAGCTTTATTATCTAAATCAAAGTACAGCTTATAAGCATCTTTTGTATTTTCCTTAATAAGTGTAATTTCATATGTAATTAAGGATGTTATATCTGCATTTGTCTTTTCTTTTTTATTTATTGCATCTAAAATTATGTCTGCATCCTTGCTTTCTATTGGTATAATAATATTATTACCATTTTGCAGATTTATTGTTTCAATTTCCGTTACATCAGATAACATATTGCTGCATCCGGATAATACTAATACAAACAATACGATTAATAATAGTCTTCTCATAATACCTCCCTTTTCAAATAGTTTTTGATTTTAGCAAAGTATTATACATTGTATTATTTATTTTACAATTTTATGTAAGACATTGAAATGAATAAGATCATAACTTAGGGTTCATCCCAAGTTATTGCTGTGAATAACCATTTTATCGAGGGCGAATCCCTCGTCATCGCTATGAATAAGCTGCGAAGAAGCGTTTCATTCTGAACTGAAGGTGAAGAATCTCATTACTTTGTAATAAGTGCTACGGGGCAGTGGTCGCTGCCGTAAATTTCAGGATAAATTACAGCATCTGAAAGATTGTTTTCAAATGAGGATGAAGTTATAAAATAATCGATTCTCCAACCTACATTTCTTTCTCTTGCCTTTCCGAAATTAGACCACCAAGTATATGCATCTTCTTTATCAGGATAAAAATATCTGTATGTATCAATAAAACCTGAATTTAGCAATTCTGTCATCTTATCTCTTTCTTCATCGGTAAATCCTGCACTTTTTCTGTTTGTTTTAGGGTTTTTTAAGTCTATTTCCTTGTGTGCCACATTTAAATCACCACAAACTATAACAGGTTTACTTTCGCTTAAAGTAAGGAGATATTTTCTGAAGTCATCCTCCCATATCATTCTGTAATCAAGTCTAAGCAATTCTTTTTTTGAATTGGGGGTATAAACATTAACCAAAAAGAAATCATCATAATTTAATGTTATAACTCTTCCCTCTTTGTCATGTTCTTCTATATCCATACCATAGGTTACAGAAAGAGGTTTATGTTTTGTAAATACTGCTGTTCCGGAATAACCTTTCTTTTCTGCATAATTCCAATAATCATAATATCCGTCCAAATTCAATTCTATTTGGCCTTCCTGTAATTTTATTTCTTGTAAACAAAAAATGTCAGCATCAAATTCATTGAATATTTCAATGAATTTTTTATTTACTACAGATCTTAAACCATTAACATTCCAAGATATCAGCTTCATATATTCTCCTTTGTAATTATTCTGTTTTCCGCTTTGTCATCCTGAGCGAAAGCGAAGGATCTCATAGTACGGGGACATTCCTCTTAGTCCTCATTAATTATTATACCATATTTAAGCACCTTTAAATACTAATATTTTTATTGAACATTAACCTTGCATATGATAAAATACCTTTGCATTTATTGATTTATACACTTAATTGGAGGAAATATGCACAACTTTAAATCAAATAATACAGAAGTTACATTAACAAAACATGCCACATTAATATTACTTTCAATATTACCTGTTTTTTTATTAATTAGTGCGTTTATTTTTGATACACCAAATAATATTTTTTCAGGTTTATATGATATTATTGTTTCCCCCGACGTCTTACTTACCGATTATTTAAAAGTGGCAGGTCTTGGGGCTACTTTATTTAATGCTTCTTTGATTACATTGATAAATATTTTAATCATAAGCAAATTAAATATGCGAATTACCGGTGCAGTTATAGCCGGTATTTATACAATATTGGGATTCTCCTTTTTTGGAAAAACAATATTTAATGTATGGCCTATATATTTAGGTGGTCTGCTATATGTAAAATATAATAAAATTTCATACAGCAATATAATTGTTGTGATGATGTTTGCAGCCTGCCTTAGCCCGGCAGTAAGCCAATTAACATTTTATTCCGGATTTCCATCATATGCAGGAATTTTATTGGGAATTTTAGTTGGAATTATAATAGGGTTTGTAATCACCCCTCTATCTGCGAATATGTCTAAGGTTCATGGAGGATATAATTTATACAATGTGGGTTTTACTGCAGGAATTTTAGGGACCATAATATATTCAATAATGAAAAGCTTTGATATAACAATAGAAAAACAACTTATACTTTCCACTGAATATGACGGATTTTTCAGGACCTTTCTATTAATTTATTTTATATTTTTAATTGCCACAGGATTTATTATAAATAACAAATCATTTAATGGATATAAGCAAATACTTAAACTCTCCGGTAAGGCGGTAACTGACTTCACTCAGTTAACAGGATTCGGACTTACATTTATTAATATGGGTGCAATGGGCTTAATAACCATGATTTTTGTATATTTGGCAGGAGGAGTTTTAAATGGTCCAATAATAGGAGGTGTTCTGACAGTTACAGGCTTCTCCGCATTTGGAAATCATCCTAAAAACTCCATACCTATAATGATTGGTGTTTATATTTGTGCAATTATAGGGGTGTGGGATATAAAATCAACAGCCGTTATAATTGCAGGATTATTCGGGACAACTTTAGCTCCCATTGCAGGAAATTACGGTGTATTTGCCGGTGTTGCGGCAGGGTTTTTGCACCTCTGTGTAGTTATGAATATTGGTGTCATACACGGGGGGATAAATTTGTATAACAATGGATTTGCGGGAGGATTAGTAGCTTCCATACTGTTTCCTTTATTTGAAGCATTTAAAAAAAACGAATAAAAGATTGTCATTTATATGAATACATTTAAGTGTTATTGCTATGAATACACACAAGTCGTGTCATTGCCATGAATAAACTTCACATCAGTGTCATTCCAAGGGCTTTAGCCCGAAAGATGCCCTAACCCTATTTTTCAGATTCTTCTGTCTGAAAAATAGCGGTAGGTCATTCGCAACGAAATCCCAATTTATGCGACGTAAGGAGCAAATAAATTGGTGATTGAGACTGCGTAATCTCAAGTACGGGGACATTCCTCTTACCACAAAGACGATCCCTATGACAGAGGTGTGTCCCCCTTCCTTGAATACATGAGATCCTTCGCTATCACTTTGGATGACAATTATTTTTTATCTGCTCTAAGTACTCCTGCTTCTGAAAAGTTTTCAAATTCCATTTCTCTGATAATAATCTTTACAGCTTCCTTTGGGCAATTTGCAGTTCTTGATACGACTTCTGTTATTTCTTTAACCATATCTCTTTTTTGCTCAATTGTTCTACCCTTTAGCATATCTACACTAATAATCGGCATATTAACCTCCTATAAATTTTTATTTTTATGAGTAAAAGTTTATTTCAATATTTTCTTATGTACATAATCTGACAATGTAGTCATTAGCATTGCCTGGTACAAAATATTAAATTCAACTATATCTCCTAATTTGTAATCTGTTTTGCAATCATGAATGTCAAGTATTGTATGGTCGCTGCTGGCACCTAATACAATCATATTCTTGTCTCTTGGTACAAGTCTTGATGAATCTCCTAAATCCTGATTTCCAAGTGCTACAATTGCTCTTTTCCTTATTCCCCTGTCCTCATAATGAGGCAGGTCGCCAAAAGCATTTACCATAAGCTGGCCAATTGGATGTGTTGGTTTTTCATTTGTTTCGACAATTTGAGCTTTCAAGATGAATACATCCGGATTTAAGCCCTCAATATTTGTATCCCAATAAAGAGGTAAATCCTGAGTATTATTTATACCTTCTCCTATACGAAGATGATTTATTTTCTTTGGAACTCCTCCGCGTACCATAAGAGGTAGTGTTGTTGTCCCTCCTCCTGAAACTATATTAAGCTTTCTTTGTAATTTTTCTTCAATTTCCGTTGCAGCATCAGCCAATTGATTTAAATTTTCTTCAGCAGGGGCAACTGAACCATAACAGCTTAAATTGGAGCCCACACCTTCAAGATATAAGTTCTTTAATTCATATTCCACATATTCTGCTAATTGAATAAGTTCGCCCTTGCTGAATACTCCTTCTCTTAAATCCCCTAAATCATACATTAAAACAACACCGTATGTTTTATTTTGTTTTTCTGCTTCTTTGTTAAGTAAATTCAAAGTTTCCTTTTCTGAAACCAAACTCAGATCACTATATTTAACAACATCCTCAATTTCACACATCATGGGTATTCTCACCATAAGCAAAGGTACTTCAAGACCTCTCTCTTTAAGTGCTTTAAGCTGCTCAATTCTTGAGCTTCCTATTTGATAACATCCTCCCTTTGCCATTTCTTCAGCACCCTCGACAATTCCTCCAAATCCCTTAATTATACCTGCAACATTAATTCCGTAATCTCCACATAATTTTGTAACAATTTTAGTATTGTCATATAATTTTTTTAAATTTACCTCTAATATAGGGTATCTTTCCATTGTAACCTCCCTTTTTTTACTTTTACGAAGCTTTGTAAAAAAATCCTTTAATATATTAGAGCATTCTTTCTCCAATACACCAAATTCAACCTCCGGCTGATGATTTAAATTTTGATTATTTGTAATATTTAAAACAGAGCCGCATGCACCTGTTTTTAAATCCTTTGTTCCAATTACCAATCTTTCTATTCTTGCATTTACTATGGCACCGGCACACATTGGACATGGTTCCAATGTAACATACATGGTACAACCGGGCAGTCGCCACCCCCCAAGTTTATTGCATGCATCTTTTATTGCTGTTATTTCAGAATGAAGTGTTGCATCCTTTAATGTTTCTTTTTGATTGAAACCTCTTCCTATAATTTCCCCGTTTCTCACGATAACGGCACCAATAGGCACTTCATTTAGTTCATGTGCCTTGTATGCTTCCTTCAAGGCTTCCTTCATATACAATTCGTCCATAGTTATTCCTTGTTTCTTTTGCTTTAATTATAGTTTATTATAAGTAATTAAGTCAATACTTATGTCTGTTTCGTTTAATGCAAAAACAGGATTACATCCACAGGGATGTTCAGCTTGTCTATTATTACCTGTTTACTTTTAACCGAAAAGATTATAGAATAAACAAAGACTCAAAATCTATTTATATGGAACAAATCCACTGTGGATTATGTCTAAGTATATGAGAGAAGGAGGTAACATGAAAAAGTTAATTAAAAAATTATCAGCCTTTGGGCTTTGTGCCGTGCTGACAATCAATATGAATGTGGTGGCATATGCCGATATTCTTGATGATATTATCGGTAATGAAAGCAATGATACAGAAACCATTGATAACACAGGAAATGATTTGTTGGAAAATATTATTATACCAACTGCTGATGAAACAAAAGCAGCAGTCATATTTTCAGACATAGAAGGTCATTGGGCAAAGGAATGGATTATAAATGCAGTTAATTTAGGCTTTGTAACCGGTTATGAAGATGGAACATTCAGACCGGATAGAACTATTACAAGAGCTGAATTTTCAACACTGTTAAATAAGGCAATGCAAATTGGAACAACTAATAAAATAAGTTTTTCTGATGTAAATGAAGGTGAATGGTTTTATAAGGAAATTCAGAAATCTGTCGCTGCAGGATTCTTTTCGGGATATGAAAATAACACATTCAGACCTAACAACCCAATTAAACGTGAAGAGGTTGCAAAAGTTGTTTCAGGTGCCATTACAACAGGAAATATAGGCGGTGAAGGAGCTACATTGTTATCTGACTACAATAATATTCAAGAATGGGCTAAACAAAGTGTTAACACTGTTTATAACAAGGGATACATATTAGGATATCCCAACAAAACCTACATGCCTGCAAGAGCATTAACTCGTGGTGAAGCAGTAAAAATTATATTTGAAATAGTTGATAATGAAAATATTGAATATGGGTTTAACATTACAAATAAAAATGAAACATACAGCAGTGCCGTTGTTGTTGGTAATCTAAATGTTTTGGATTCTGTTGGGAATGGAAATGTTTATATTAAAAATGTTGTGGTTTTAGGCGATATAGTTATCTCAGCCAAAAATGTCAATTCTGTTGAGCTTACCGATGTTAAAGCAAGAAACATAATAGTTGAAAGTGAAAATAATCCCGTAAAAATAGTGTATAATGACAATGTAATTATTGCAAAAAAGTAATGTAAAAAAGATTCTTCAAAATGAAGAATCTTTTTTACATGTTGACCTATTGTTCAAAATATTTTAGTGTATTTACAAAATTCTTATCTATATATATTTCACTAAAGTATTTTTCATCGGCATTTGAGAACTTTTCATATATTTCTAAATAGTATCCAGGTTCATTGAGCATGTATTCCTTGCTGTAATGTCCGCCATTTGAAAATAATTCAATAAATGCTTTGTCATTTGTCAATTTTAAATTTTCTATATCTTTTACCAAAACTTCTCTTATATCATCCAATTTAATATCTTTATATTCTGTATAGTCATTTATATTCCTTACTTTTGCATATAAGTTTCTTCCTTCATAATATTCAGTGTCGTATAAATAGTAAAAGTTTTGCTTTTTATAATCTCTTGAATTTATTAGTTTATTTGCTATTTCTATTTTGACTTCATTCCCTTTTGTGAACGGCTCTTGTGCTGTCAATGTATAATGCCTTATGACGGAACTGCCATCCTTCAACCAGTATGCTATTACAAAATTATTTTGTCCGTAATATTCTGACTGATGGTAAAATGTTTGGTCCTTTAAAATTTCTCTGTGGAGTTCAGTAATATATTTAATTGAATCCATATCTTCATAAGTAACTATATTTCTGTTTCTTTTCCATTCATTAAAATCTGAATTTTCGCTTTTGTAATCACCCTTTAAAAACCTGTCTATTTCATTAACTGACCAGCTTTGATTGCCTATATAAGCCATTTTAACATCTTCCGGGTTAGGCACATAATTTTTATACTGACTTGCAACTAAAACAGTGCCTCCTGTTACTGCAGTAAAAACAGCCATACTCACTAAAAATACTTTTATTGAAGATTTTGATATCCTAAATGATTTTTCAATAAATGCAATTATTATATAATATGATAAAACTGCCAATAAGGCTGAAATTATTAATTTGCTTATAATATTCGTATAGCGCATGCTTATGGAAAAGAATGCTGGTATTATCATGCATGCAAGCACTGCTACGAAATATTTAAATCCATTGAATGCAATAAATCCTGTATTCTCGTTTTTCCTTCTTTTTATGAATTTATGAATCAACAAAGATATAAATACTATAACAGCTATTAACAACAAAACGTAAATTAAATCTATGGAACTATTATCTATATACCTCACAAAATACAAATAATCTAATCTATATACATTATTGATAAAATAATCGTTTAAAATATCAGCACTAAATCCTATTACCGCATTTTCCAATATTGTAAATACAAACATAGTAACTAATAAAATTATCAAAGGCAGACAAAAGTTAAATATTGTCATAGCTCCTGCCATCAAAGTGTTTCCTGACAATATTGAAGACAAGGATGCCAACAGTATAATTGCCATTAACCATGGAATTAACATTTTAAACACTTCAAATATTTCATAATCCACACGTTGAATTATAACGGACAGAACGATTAAAGCTATCAAATAGACCGTAAAAACGGCATTTGTCACTATATTTATTAATATCTGTCTGCTTAAAGTTACCGGTTTTGATCCGTAATAAGTAAGCTTTGATTCATTGTGCAGAAAGCTGTTGTCAACTAAGCAGTTAATAAAAACTAAAATAAATAATTCAACTATTCCAAACATTATAAAGAATTCTTCATCTGCTCTTAAAATATATGGTATCAAAAGCGTTGTAAGAAAAATAATAACTGTTGATAAAAATACCCAATTTCTTTTTTCTTTTATTGAATATAATAGCATTGGCATAAAGTTATTTCTCTTTTCCATAACCCACACCTCCTAATTCTGTAATAAATATTTCTTCAAGGCTCATTGACAGCTTATCAAACAACAAAAGAGTATATTTGCTTTCCAAATATTTTTTTAGTGCATCTATATTTCCTGTTAATGTTAAAATAAATACACTGCCTATTTTAACAACTTGTAAAATATTAAAATCCTTTAGCTGTTCAGGGTCAAATTCACCTTCTACTGCAAACTGAACCCTTTTAATATCTTCTTTCATTTTCTCAAGGTTTTCTTCCCTTAAAATTTTACCTTCATGCATTATTCCAACTTTATCACAAATATTATCTAATTCTTTTAAATCATGGGAAGAAATCACAACAGTCATTTCATTGTCCATAACTTCTTTTATAAGAACATCCCAAAACTTTCTTTTTATGACTGCATCTAAGCCATCTACAATTTCATCAAGCAATAATAGTCGTGGCTTTGCAGCTATGGACAAAATAAATGCTGCCTGCTTTTTTTGTCCCTTAGACATTTTGTTTAATACTTTATTTTTATCTATGTTAAAGTATTTAAGCAAATACTCAAATTTCTTTTCTGACATATTTTTATACATTAATTTTTCATATTGAAACAATTTGTTTAATGTATATTGATATGGAAAGAATAAAGAATCTTGAACAAAATAAAAGTCTTTTATTATTTCTGAGTTTTCATGAACTTCTTCATCATCAAAAGTAATAATACCTTCATCAGGCTTATAAACATTCATTATATGCTTTAATATGGTTGTTTTTCCACAGCCGTTAGAGCCTACCAAGCCATATATTTGACTTTTTTCAGCATTGATGTTTATATTTTCAAGAACCTGAAAATCTCCGAAATTTTTGCTTAAATTATTTATGGTTAACATTGTGACCTCCTTTTGTGCCTGTTAGTGCTTCTTTAACTATATCAATTATTCTCTCATCTCTTAATCCAAGTTCTTTTAATGAATTTAATACCTTATACAATTCATCTTTTACATTTTTTATATAAAGATTCTTTAATTCATCAGCATCCTTTACAAAGTTTCCAACACCCTTAACTGTATAAATGTAATTGTCTTCTTCTAAGTACTTATATGCTTTTTGAATTGTATTTGGATTGATTCTTATCATTGATGCCAATTCTCTAACTGAAGGAAGTTTTTCATCTGGTTTTAAAGACTTAGAAAATATAAGCCTTATTATTTCATCATATATTTGTTCATATATTGCTTTTGGATTATCATTATCAATACGAATCAATTTTACACCCCCAATCAAAAATTGCTTAAAGCAAACTTCCTGTTCACATATTCAAACAATTCTCCCTCATATTCTTCAACTAAATTAAAGCTGTTGAAATCATCCGGAGTAACAAGTGATATCTCTTTTTTAAACGGTATTATATCTTCTAACAAATACGATACAAAGCTTGAACAAACATAATGATATTCCCTTTGATATGGTATGTTTAAACGAATTAAAAACACATTTAAAAAACTATATCTGTATTTTTCAGGTTTAGCTAAGAAATTATTAAATCTCATTGTAATAATATCATAGTCCTCATCTGTTACTTCGAATTTATATATTTTACATTTTGTTTCAGGATGCATTTTAAATACACCGCTGTTTATATCCTCTTTAACAAATCCGCCTATTAAAGGAAACCATGTAATTTTTCTTCCAAAGCTAAACATGGTTGAACAATCATCTTCAAAAGATATGGAAATATGATTGTATGGTTTTTTGGATAATGCCTTTAAAGTTTTAGATATAACCGTATTTGTTTGAGTTAAAACAATTTTTATTTCTCTCATATATTTCTCCTGCTGCATTTTATGATGTTAAGTGTATTAGTACACTTAGTACGGTAAGTGTATTATACATTGTAGTACACATGTTGTCAATATATTTTTACAAAAAAAAAGGGGGTAACCCCTTATGATTGTAATTTTTTGTAATATGTTTCAAGCTCCCTGTCATTTGCCAAAATAAAATGCCCCGGTTCTATTTCAACCCATTTTGGCGGATTTGAGTCATAGTCAAAATGACTGTTTTTAGGGTCATAAACTTCAATAACCTTATCTTTTTCTACCCTTGGATTCGGTGTCGGTATAGCAGATAAAAGGGATCTGGTATACGGATGAAGTGGATGAGCAAACAGCTTTTCCGATTCAGCTAATTCAACTATATTCCCCTTGTATATAACTGCAATTCTATCAGAAATAAATCTGACAACAGACAAATCATGGGCTATGAATAAATATGTTAAACCTTTTTGCTTTTGTAATTGTGCCAATAAATTTATAACCTGAGCACGAATTGATACGTCAAGAGCAGATATAGG